>CAMLOB010000213.1 GCA_946481475.1 uncultured Chlorobiota bacterium
GCTCCTGAATATCATCCGTTCGGCAAGCGATCCGGACGAGGCCGAACGGGCTTACTGGTACCACGTCGGCACGGCCGAATACCGGGGGGGGAATTACGAGGCGGCCCGGAATTGCTACGAGCGGATTCTGGAGATCGACCGGTATGATCCCCACGCAAAGCTTGGCCTGGCCTCGATGCACCTTCTCCTCGGCAATCCCGCACCCGCACGGGAGTTTTATCTGGAACTTCTGGAGAGACCGAAGCTCAGCGCCGAGGACCGGGCTTCTCTTCTGAACGAGATCGCCTTCGCCGACCTGCTGACCGGCGATAACGCCCTTCTCGATGAAGCCGACCGGTTCTCTGAAGAGGCTCTTCGATTCAGTCCGCAGGAAGGGATTTTCAATGGGACGCGGGGAGGTGTGCTGATGCTGCGGGGCGAGATCGAGGTCGGACTCCTCTTCCTCCGCAAAGCGGTCGATCTGACGGTTCGTCCGCAAGACAGAGGGATCGATCTCCTCTTTATCGCATACGGAGAATATCTTTCAGGGAATCCCGAAGAGGAAGCGGCGGCCCGTGAAGAGGGGGAGCGGCTTGCAGGAGAGCATCGGCTGGCCGTAACGGTTCGGGAATTTCTCGAACGCAAGAGACAAGCGTCCGCATTCGCAGCGATACGGACGACAACCGATGCTCCGCAGATCCGGTAGCAACCGGGATCAGAGCTTGTAGCCGAAACCGATGTTGAGCGCCTCCTTGATCTGTGTGGCCGGACCGGCCGTTCCGTCATCCCGCGTGACGTCCACATGTTCGTCGTAGATCACGTCGAAGCTGACACTGGTGGTGATGTAATCGTTCACCTTCATGGCAAGGAGCGTTTCCCAGTTCACCACAACGGTGGTGATATCCTCATACGGGGCAAACAGATTCAGCTTCGAGCCGAGCGTGACGTTCTCCATGATCTCGTTCCGGAACTGCAGGCGAGAGAGAATACCCAGTTCGCTCTCCAGCTTCTCTCCGGGGTCGACCCCGAAGGCCCCGGCGGCCGACAACGCATCGTCGAGCACGATGACGAGTCGGTTGGAGACCGGGGCCAGCAGGAACTCGAAATATTCTTTCGGCTTCCAGGTGATGCCGAGACCGAGATTCAGGTAGCCGGGGGCGAGGAATGTGGAGATGCGGGCCGGCTCTCCGGTTATCGAATCGATCTGCTCGTAGTCGAGTCCCTCGGTGAACTGCGTCCGGAAATCGAGAAGTGCGGAATAGAGGAGCGTGGCGGTTGCGTTGTGATCGAACTTCGAGAAAAGGGTCAGCTTGTCGTCGCTTTTGCGGAAGCCCAGATCGCCGACCTTCGTGAACCCGTAGCCCGCACCGAGTTCGTTCGCCCAGTGAGACTCACCCTGATCGTAATTGCTGACAAGGGAAAGAACGCTGCCGACGGCAAATGTGTTCTCCCCTCCGCCGGCCCAGTTCGAGAGGGCGACCTGATTGAAGTTGATCCCGACGTTCCCGCCGGTGGTCCAGGCTTCAAGGGTATCGGAGCCGGTCGCCGTATCGGCATCCTGTGCGGCAAGACCCGTTGCCCAGATGAAAAGGATGCCCGAAAAAAGAGAGCGGATTGCCGGTACATGCATAAAAAGTTCCTCCCGTAAACGTCGTGTGAATACTGAAGCGGGAAGATAAGAAGAGCGATAATGTCCGGGGAATTCCGAAACGGTACACCATGCTCGAAAAGCAAAGCAGAAAATACGGCCACCAAGCTTCGCGGTGCATCCCGGTTTCCCGGCAATCCCCTTTCTCTCAACTATCCTGAAAAAGCGACCCTCCAGGTCTCGACAACATCACGACCGGAAAAGAGGGCTCAGAGTCCTCCCAATTCCTTCAGCCGCTCCAGCCGTTCCCCCTCGTTCTTCACCAGCCAGGAGTCGTTCGACAGTTCTTCGTATGCAGCGGCAAAATAGGGGACGGCTTCTTCGGTCCGCTCAAGAGCCAGCAGACACTCGGCAATCTCTTCAAAGACATATCCGCTCTTCTGCTCTTCTTCAGCATAGATTTTCTCCAACTCCCGCTGTTCGGTCAGCGCTTCCTCCACCATACCGCATCCGCGCTTTGCACGGGCGACCGCCCAGCGGGCAATGCGGAGCGGACGGTCGGGACTGCCTCGCTCGGTATGCCAGTCGAGAGATTTCCGGTAATACTCGAGTGCCTTTTCAGGTTCTCCTTTTTCGAGAAAGGTGACGCCGAGATTGTTGTAGAGGGAACCGAGCCAGAGTCGGGCACTTTCGTCCGGTGACCGTTCGGCAAACTCCAGGGCCTGCAGGTTCCAGCGAACTCCCTCATCCGGCGACTCGATGATCCCCATCATGTGGGCGGCATCAACCGCAAGCCGATCCTCTCCCCCTTCCGACCCGATCTTCCACGCCTCCAGAAAAAGAGGACGGGCCAGTTCCGGTTTACCGGAAGAATTCCATGTCCGTCCCCGTTCCAGCAGATAACGCATCCGGGGACGGAGACTTTCCTCGGGAGAGTAGGCATTGAGCAGAACTTCCGCTTCATCCAGCAGTGTGTGGGCGTGATAGAACTCACCCCGCAAACCGTACGTTCGGGCCATCTGGGTCAGCAATTCGATGTGAAAGCGCAGATCACTCCGCGCCTCCGGAAGGAGTTCGCGGAATCGCTCCCCGGTTCCGGCAGGATCGCCGAAATCCCAGAGGCGCGTGAAGTTCTCGACGGTAATCGGTTCGGTCTGTGCATTCATGTTCTTGTCGATGATTAATCCCGGAACGATTCGATAATTGCAAAACCCAGAGTTGAGAAAAGGCGTTCCGACGGAACGTTCCCGTCGGTGACCACCGCACGGACTGTCGGTTCTCCGGCATCGTTCATTCGCTTCAACACATCGGTCAGAAGATATCGGGCAAGTCCTCTCCCTTTCATCGCCGGATCGGTCATGACGAAGGCAATCAGGGGTAATCCCGATTTTCCCCAGCGGGTGACCAGCACAGCCGAGACCGCGTTTCCGGATTCATTCAGGCAAATGCAGGAGAGATCGAGCAACGGCTTGCCGTATTCTCCCTTCAAATAGTGTTCCACTTCGGTCACGGCCTCTTCCATCAGACCGTTCCCGTCGTCGATTGTTCCGGCGTAGGCATTGAGCATCAAGGAAGCGAGAGATTCGGCATCATCGATTTCCGGGATGCGCACATGCGACGTAGCATCGGGAAGATCGGGAACCGGCCGGAGAGACCGGTCCGAAAGGTCAAGAGCGTAGATATGCCGTAGGGACATTGCTTTTCGAGAATGGTTCCTGTTTCCTGCTCGGTTAGCCCTCTCCCGCCTTACGCTCCGGACTTCCAGCGACGGATTTCCTTTGATATCGATTCCAGGAAAGGGGTCTTGGCCTTCTGATAATCCTCTCCTCCGGTTTCCCCTTCGGCAACCGCCCGTTGTTTGACTTCATCATAGGCCCGGGCCGTCTCCGGATGGGTACGCATATAATCACGAAAAGCAATCCAATCCTGATAGACCCCGGATTCAGAGGGGAGAAGATAGAGAAGAATCGGATATCGTTTCTCATGATAGTCTATCCGGCCGACCAGCAGGGGAAGATAGTGAGGGAAGGGACTCTCCTGAAAACCGAGAGTGCAGAGTTTCCGGCGTATGCAGGGGATCTCCTCTGCATCGACGGGAACCGCCACATCCAGCACATTACGCCCCCCCATTCCGGGAATGGAACTGCTGCCGATATGCTCGACGACAACTGCTCCTGCAGCCTTCTGCACCAGTTGTTTTACCTGCCGGAAGACCTCCGGCAACGCCGGATCGTACGGCTGGTAATCAACGAGATATTCCCGGTCTTCTTCGGCTTCCCGAAACTTCAGTACAGGCTGCATCCACCCTCTTCCGTATTGATAAGCATGTCACGCTCTTTTTTCCTCTCTCAGTTCAGAACCCGGGCACAGGCACGCAGGGAGAGACAAGATCATCAGGCTCGACCGTGTATCGCAACAACCACAGGTGCGAAAGGACGGGTTCGGGGAGCATTCCCCCGGCTTTTACAAATCGGTGGTGCGACTCCGGAACGAATATATTCCTAATCATTTTTCTTGCCCCGTTTTTTTTTCTTCCCGGTAAACCTTCCCCGATTCATTTGTCCCTCCCCCCGTTCGTCCATTCACGTATTCATGTACCAGTAAACCGCACGAGGCTTATGATGAAACGCTCGACGATTCTGCTCCTGCTTGGATGTACACTTCTCACCTTCGGCTACACCAGAGACCACACCGGCTCGTTCGTCTCGAAAATCTATCTGCACGGCACCACACTGATCCGTACGACGCCCGGCGTCGACATTCGCTTCTACGACCTGAGCAATCCGGCAAACGTACGCGAATCGGGTTCGATCGCAATCGACGGCAACAGCGACGTCGCCGCCTACAACACGACAATGTATGCCGATCAGGAACATGATCTGGTCGTCTTCGATATTTCCGACCCCGCTCAGCCCCGCCCGATCGACACGATCCCCGACATCTTCTTCCGATCCGGAACCGAGATCGCAAATCAGTTGAACGGCTGGAACGGAGCCAACGAGTTCGGCGGAGCCGGCGGATGCGGAACGGAGGGATGCGAAGTGAGTGATGAACCGGTCGATCCGGAGTTCAGCGATCCGTGGGAAAGTACGTGGGGAAGCGGTTCGATGAACGACTACCAACCCCTCAGCTACAGCGGCAGCTCGGTCGGCATCGCAAATGCCGCGGCAAACACTTCGGGTTCCTCCACCGGCTCTTCCTCCCCTTCATCAACTTCAGGTTCGGGTGTCGGCGGACAGCAGCGCGAAGGGACGGGAGGCTCGCTCGCCCGATTCATCATCGCCGCCAAACGACTCTACTGCATCGACAACAAGGATCTGGTCGTCTTCGATATCTCCAACCCTTCGGCCCCGGTCTTCCTGACACGGACAGAGGTAAGTCAGGATATCGAGACGATTTTCTATGCGAAGTACCATCTCTTTATCGGGGGACAACAGGGAGTCTATATCTATGATGTGGAGGACAATATCGATCCGCAGTATCGCGGGGAGTTCCAGCACGCCGAGCGATGCGATCCGGTTGTGGTCGACGGCGATCGGGCCTACGTCACGCTCCGGGGAAATTCAGCTTGCGGCGGATGGAGGAGCCAGATGGATATTCTGGATGTGAGCGATGTAAAACACCCCCGCCTGCTCAAGACGTACGAAGGGGTCAACAGTCCGTACGGGCTGGCGGTCCGCGACGGCATCGCCATCGTCAGCGACGGACAGTCGGGTCTGCGGATACTGGACGTGAAGGACGAGGACCGGATCCGGGAGTGCGGCCGGGTGACCGGCATCACGCCGTTCGATGTGATCTGGCAGGGGGACATGCTGATCGTAACCGCAAAGGAAGGATTCTTTCTTTATGATGCGAGCGATCCGTGCAACCCGAAGAAATACTCGCAGTTATTCTGATCCGACGTCCGACGAAGTTTCAAGCCCCGGCCGACCGAGCCGGGGCTTGACGTTTTCAGCCATGAATCGCCCGTTATCAAACGGACCTGTCATCGAACGTTCGTTCCCGCCATTCTTCGCTTTTGGCATCGCCGCGGGTCGGCATCATGATGTCCCCCTCGGGGACCAGAACCGGGGGGTTGTAGCGTCCGCCGGTCGGGCCGTTCTCCAGACTGAGAACGCCGCGCGGACAGACGTTGGCGCAGATACCGCAGCCGACGCAGGAAGCGCGGATGACGTTCTGTCCCCGCTGCGCGTAGTGCCGCACGTCGATTCCCATCTCGCAATACGTCGAACAGTTGCCGCAGGAGATGCACTGCGCGCTGTTGGTGGTGATCCGGAAACGGGAGAAGTATTTCTGGAAGATGCCGAGGATCGCCGCCTGCGGACAACCGAAGCGACACCAGACCCGGGCTCCCATAATCGGATAGAATCCGACGCCGATCACCCCGGAAAAGACCATGCCGATCACAAAACCGTATGTCTTGCCGAACCCTTGAGAGAAGTCTCCGAGAACCGCATTTCCCGACGCCGCATTGATCCACAACAACGCCGTGGTGACGACAACGAAGACAAGGACCGAGTGAATCATCCACCGTTCGATCTTCCATGCCTTCAGACTCTTATCCGAAAGATGTCGCCACTGATCGCCGGCGGTCTCCGCAAGTCCTCCGCAACCGCACACCCACGAACAATACCAGCGCTTGCCGAAGAAATAGGTGAGGACCGGCACGCCGATGAATGCCATCACGATCGCCCAGCGAACCATGAAAACGCCCCAGCCTCCACTCTGCTCCAGATAGTCGAGCGTGCCGGGGAAGAAGTAATCGTACTTCAACGGCCAGAAGTAGCTGAAGTAGAACTCCGGTTTCTGCATCAGGATAAGGAATGCCGGTATCAGGAAGGCGAGGACAAGCTGGAAGAACATCACCGAGATCGTCCTGATGATCTGGTACCGGTTGTGACGATACCTCAGGATAGCCCGCAACCCCATGACCAGAACGGCAACCGTGTAGAGCGTCCCGTAGAGGAACCACTGGTCGGCCTCCTTCCCCCGCAACGTATAGCTGAGGGGATCGACCATCCGGATCAATCCCTCCAGCGTCTCCGGGAACCAGTAAAGCAGAACGTAGAAGCCGGTCAGCAGAATCGCGAGGTTCCAGGTGAAGAAACTCCTGCGCGTGCTCGGCGAGAACATGATCCCGTTATTGTTCACTCCGGCCGAGCGCTTCCGCAAATACCGTTCGACGATGAATGTGATACCTCCGACGCT
>CAMLOB010000214.1 GCA_946481475.1 uncultured Chlorobiota bacterium
GAGTGCGTGAGTGCGTGAGTGCGTGAGTGCGTGAGTGCGTGAGTGCGTGAGTGCGTGAGTGCGAAGGTAATTCATTGACGAGGATCGAACTGTAGAAGAACGTGTGCGACATCACAACCTCGCAAAGAGTCTGTTTCCTCTGAACCTTGACCGTGGCATCATCTTCAGAGGTAGTTCGCATGGCACATCGTCACCACATTCGTTTCCTTTTCTTCTTTCTTGCGCTGTCACTTCTCTGCAAAGCCCGGACGGCAACGGCACAGGAATACCTGCCGGTCGAACCGGTACTCCGCATCGGCCCCGTGCTGGAAGGAAGCGCAGGCGTTCATCGCGGAGCGATGGAACATCTCGGTCCGACCTTTCCCTATCCCTTCTCCGATGACGACAGGCCGGTCTTTGTCGATGAGACGGGAACCGGAATCGGGTACGGGGGGGGACTGGCTCTGGAGTTCAGTCCGCAGGAACGGTTCACGCTTCGGGCCGACCTGCTTTACAGGATCTTCCGGGCATCGTGGAGCGAGAAACTTCCGTCGGGAAAAGTGTTGCTCTCCGACCCGGAACAATCGATTGAGCAGTACCACGAAGCGGTTGCCGAAATCGAGGGAGAAGAAGCGGAAATCGTGCTGACCGGATTTGTACGGTTGTCCGAAAAGGGGAATATCCGCCTCGGCTTCGGCCCCTCTCTCTCCTTCCCTCTGACGCTGAGCGAAAGCCGTCGTCTTCAACCCGGACCGAACGGCGTCACCCGGTTCGACTTTCCGGGATTCCCCTACCCCTACAACGACACCCTCTACTCGGAGAACCGTCCCGTCGAGGGAATGAACGACGTGCGGTTCGGTCTTCAGGGAGGACTCTTCGGTGACATCGGCATCTGCAGGGGGATCACCCTCTCTCCCGGACTGTACGGCGGTGGTGATCTCACCCCTGTCGCAAAGGATTCCGACTGGAGGACGTTCCGCATCGGCTTGCGTCTCGGACTGACCGCAGACCTGTAGATTCCCGGTCAGGATCCTCCCCTCCGGTTTGTCCTGTTGTGAAAGACCCCGAATATTTATCGAAGCTCATCGCAATGAAAGCACTACCATCCGCCGCAGGGATAATTCTCCTGACCTGTCTGGCGGTCTCTGAAGCCACCGCCCAGTCTACCCCCATCGATCCCATCAATGAAGGGCTGATGTCCGACACATCGGTCACGCGATTTCTCATCGGTCTGACCGGAGGAATCATGAGAGATTTCCACAGCGGCAGAGGGACCGAAGGGGATATACTGAACGCTGGAGAAAATCCGGTCAACACGACAAGGTGGGAATCGACAAACAGAGGGTACACATTCGGGATTGCCGGCCTGTATCGCTTCAACTCACGCTTCGGCATTCGTTCCGGCATCAGTTTTACTTCCCACACTGCAACCCGTATCGACACCGGTCCCAACGCTCAGGTGATTTGGTCCTATCCATGGGATCCCAATCGCGGGGAGCAGATCAGAGAAGAAGTGACATGGGTCAAAGGGAAATGGGAATATAAGTACACAACAATCGATTTGCTGGCCGACATCGGAATTGCGGATGTGGGGCCCGGCCGACTATGGGGAGGAATCGGAGTGAGCTTCGGATGGGAAGCCTCCGGCTCTTCACGAGTCCCATTGATGCTCGTGGAATCGTGGTCCGGTTACTTCCTTAATCCGGATGGACTTCCAACGGAGGATAACGGAAGAACACTCGTACTGCACGATGAAGACGATCTGTCGGTATCATCCCGCACATCTCTTCGCGGCGGTCTCGCATACGATCTCCCCCTCTTCGGCCCCCTCCACATCCGGCCCGGCATCACCTTCGATTACGGACTGGGGAGCGTGCGGGAAGACCCGGAGTGGAACATGAACTCCCTTGTCGGGCAACTGGATATTCTGATGGAACTCTGAACGGAGAAACGGGTTTTGCCTTCTCCCATCACACCACCAACCGTCCGGTTTTGTCGGCCGGCACGATCCGCGCACTGGTCCCGGAATTGAAATGGAGATAGTCCTGCTCGATTCCGTCGCTGAAGATCACCCCGTGTTCCGGCATCTGTGATGTCAGCATCAGCGGCTGATCGAGCGACACTTTGCCGAAAACGATGTTCGCCTCCGACTGCTTGCTCGGGAACGGTTCCCGTACCGTGAAGTGAAGCCACGGAGCGTCCCAGGGGACCGGAGCCGGTTGCAGACCGTCGAGCGCGGAACCGAGAATTTCGCTTGTGATGCCGATCGCTCCGGCCATGAGACTTTTCAGCCATCCGGTGGAACCGAGCCCGGTGGAGACAATGATTCCGCTGGAGGAATGAAATTCCCTTCGCTCCCCGATGCGGATTTCATAGCGTGCCGATATGTGGGACCGGGGACCGATAAAGAGATCGTTCACGCCGTAGAGCTTCTGTCCGTCGTTCAGTTCGGCCATCGCCATCGTCACGCTTCGCGTCTGTTCCCTGCCGGAGAAAACATCCCGGACAACGGCATCCAGATCGCCGGTCCGGAAGGGGAGCAGAACTCCTTCCCACCGCTGCGGATCCGGATTCACGCCGATCACCGGCTGGTCCTGCAAATACTTCAGCGTGTTGGCCACCAGTCCGTCCTGACCAAGCACCACCACCAGATCCTCCGGTCCGAAGAGAAAGTTCGGGAGGAAGGAACGATCGAGCATCTGCACCCGACCGAGCCGGGCAAGGAGGGCCTCCGCACGTTCCACCTCGGACTGATAGAGGGCATGTTCGCGCTGGTAATCGCTGAAGTCGGCCCCGAGATGTTCGACATAGAAGCGGGCCTGCTCCACGGTATTGAAACGGGTTACCAGTTCATCCAGTCGGGTACGGCGCGTCAGCAGAACGATTTTGTTCTCAGTCAGCCGATCCATTCCCGCTCCGTTTGCGTCCGGCATTCAGGAGTTCGCCGAGGAGTTCGGGTGAGATATTCAGGTTGCCGATGTTCTCGGCACGCTCGGCAAGCTCCTGGAAGGCAAGGGCGATCAACTGATCCGGCTGCATACCCGATCCCATCAGTGCCTGCAGTTTCCGGGAATCCATCCCCTCGAACGCCTTCATCAGGGCCTGCACGCCGTAGGCTCGCGCATCGGCTTCGGCACGACGATTTTCGATTTCCAGTTGCACCAGTTCTCTGTTCTGCCCCTCGAGGTCAATCTTCGATTCCATATCGGCCGCCAGCAACTGATGCCGTTTTTCCTGCACGGCTTTCTCTGCCTCCATCTGGGTTTCGCGAATCTGGCGTTTCTTGTTCTCGACGGCGATCTCCGTGTTCAGCTCGTTCTCCTTGATCCTTCTCTCCTGTTCCACCGCAGCGTTCCGGCGGGCATAGATCGCCTGATCGGCCTCCCGCAGAAGCTGCTCCCGCATCTCCGCCTCCAGCGCCCGCGATGTCTCGGGGGTCGGGCGAATCTCCAGAATCGCGATGCCCAGAATCTCCAGACCGAGAGAAAGGATTTCTTCGGCGTTGCGAAGGGGCTCCAGCATCTGCGCAACGATCTCCTCGGAAGAACGAACGGCTTTCCTCAGCGGCAGAGTGGAAATCGCCTTGCGGATCAGAACGCGAACGACGTTCGTCACACGCTGCGGCAACCGTTGCGGATCGTCCGACACATAGGCTCGTCCCGAGGCATCGAGCGTGAAATTCAGAAGCTTCGCCGTCTGCGTCGGCTCGGCTATCCGGTAGGTTACCTCCCCCTGGACGCTGACCTCCTGAAAGTCGGAGGTCACCTCGGTGAAGATAAAGGAAGCCTCCGCACTGGCCACCGGCACGGCAACAAGCGAAGTGGTGGGAGCATAGTAGAAGAACGACAAGCCGGACCCCTGACGACGGACGGTGCCCTTGCTGTACTGCATCAGGTAGGTCGTCGGCTGAACCTTGATGAATCGGATGCCAAACATGTGACAGGCCCTCTGAATTGTGATGATGATGCGTGAGTATCCGGATGGAACAAAAAGGAAGTCAGGGTCTGGACCCCCTGAACCCGCATCTCCTCCCCCTGCAACAAACATAGGGAATTCATCCCGGAACCTCCCCGTCTCAAGAACACTCTCCCCCGCCCGCCACCAACTGCCGACACCCCCAGCTCATCACCGCCCCCTCACAGCTCACAACGCATAGCTCACTACTCATAGCTCATAGCTCATAGCTCACTACTCATAGCTCATAGCTCACTACTCCCCCTCACTGTCCCACAATCTCATCCGGCTCGCCCGCTCCGATCCTCCCGAGGTGCGTATCCTTGAATCCGGTCGGGTACTTCAGGCCGTAGCCGATCAATCTGTCCAGACCGATATGAGCCGTCCAGATCAGCGCAAGAGGATAGAGTTCCGGCTGTTCCAGCATGAAGCCGAGAGCGGCGAGAATCGCCGGCGAGATGTAGGTGTGGGCGATGTTGTAGACCATCGCTCCGGTCATGCTGCCGGCAAGGTAGCCGAGGAAGGAGAGATCGGGTACCAGAAAGAGGAGGACAAACCAGAGCCAGCTCCCGTCCAGCTCGTTGTAGAAATGAAGACTCAGGAGAAGAACAACAAGTCCTTCGATCCGCAGCAGCAAACGTGGAATTCCGGAAACGAACATGATGGCACCTTCCGTTGTGAAATGATCGACAACTACGTCGCTATGGCATGTTTCAGCAACGTCCCCACAAGATAGGCCAGCAGGGCGGCCGTCCCCCCTACCAGGAGCGTCTCGATCCCCCCGGAATACCATCGCTGCGCCACCACCCGACTCTTGGCCGCCCCCACAAGGAAGAAGGCGATGCCGGTCAGGATCGAACTCCAGAGGAACGGTGATGAAACAGTCTCTCCGATAATCCAGTTCCAGAGGAAGGTAAGGAGAGGGACCGCACCGACCAGAAAGAACGCAAGGAACGTGGCGGCCGCCGCCCGCAGCGGGTCGGCATGTTCCAGCGCGAGACCGTGTTCTTCCTGCAGCATCGTGTCGACCCAGCGGCCGTCATCGGAGGTGATGACCTCCACCACCCGCTCCAGTTCCTCCCCCTCGAACCCCTTGCGGGCGAAGATCTGCCGGATCTCCTCACGCTCCCCTTCCGGACAGAGCCGGATGTGATCCAGCTCTTCCCGCCGTGTCTTCTCTTTGTGCTCCAGCTCCGCCTTCGTTCCCAGATAGTTGCTGACGGCCATGCTGAACCCGTCGGCCAGCAGATTGGCAAGTCCGAGAATGATGATGACGCTGCTCGGAAGTCCGGCCCCGGCAACCCCGGAAACAACGGCAAAGGTGGTGACCGCTCCGTCGATCGCTCCGTAGATGAAGTCCTTCAGATAGCCGTGCCCCGGTCCGCCGTTCAGACGAACGGCAACCGCTTCCGGCGTGTGGGAGTCCCGGAGGTCGTTCAGTACATGTTGTGAGATCGGCGTGGTTTTCACCGGCATCTGCTTTCCCTGTCGCTCTGAATCCGTTTCGGACAAAGGTAGAGAATTGCCCGGTACCGGACGCGGGAATTCACCCCTTATCAATACAACACAAGATAGGCATCAAGGACCACCCCCTGCACGGCCAGGCCCAGCGTCACGTTTCCTCCCGGAAGATCGTCCCAGATGTTTTCGGAAACGATCCACGCAGACCCGGATGCCGGCGTTGCGACGCGGCTGTTTCCTATCAACACATCGTTGGTGCAGTCGTAGAGACGGGCAACGTTCTCGGCAAATGAAGCGGTCCCGTTCGACCAGAACAGCACCATCAGGACAGCCGAGTCGACATGCCGGTAGTTCTCCTTGTTGAAACCGGGAAAAGAGATAAGGTCAAGAGGGGCCGGGGATGTTGTGTCATTCAGAGAGAAGAGACTCCCCGGATTGATGGAAAATTTGAGCCGGATCTCATCGGTCTCGGGACCGGACGGGGCATCACGACACCCCGGAACGACGAAGGGGAGGAAGAGGAGAACGGAAGCAAGCAACGACAGTAATCTCTTGTTCATAGTCGGGCTCCTGAATATTGAAATCGGAATTCCTTTCAAGAACACCTGAAGTGATCGGCCGTCACCCCCGTTCCACAAAATTTCTCTTCGCTCCCCTGCCTGCCGTCCCGGCGACGCTATTTCCGGTCTCCGTAGAACTCCCGCACTTTGGCGGCCATCTGCGGCTGGGTCATCTTGTCGGCCGTCTCCACACCGGCAATGCGATCCCGCAGGATATGCGTCCCTTCCAGTTCCTTTTTCAACTCTCCCTTTGCCAGACCCGGACCGAAGATGAAGATGGAATCGACCCCCTTGAGCCTGTCGATCACGTTCCGGTAGTACCGGTCAAGCTGGTGTCTGAACTGCCGCTCGTTCCGGGTTTCGGCACTGGTGTCCTGCGGTCCCCACGGAGTCTTCGCCCGTGCTCCCCCTTCCATCTTCGGAGGGTTCTCCGCATCCGATTCCACAACTTCCACATGCTCCCCCCCGTTGTTCAGCGCAATGATCACAGCATGACGGTGATCGATCCAGATTCCGACTCTTTGCTCCATGGCTTCCTCCTTGTTCGATTCATATGTTGGCAGGTTTTTCACGCAGACAGATCATCGGCTGATCTGCGGCATCAACTCCGGATTCCCTCCCCCCCGCTATACGTTCACTCCATCGGCCAGAATGTCCCGATACTCCGTGTGAGTCCGCAACCACGATGCGAGGAACGGACAGAGAGGAATCACTCGCAGACCGTTCTCGCGAGCGAACTCCATCACACTCCGGGCCAGCAGCGAACCGATCCCCCGACCTTCCAGAGAGACCGGTACCTCCGTATGGGTA
>CAMLOB010000215.1 GCA_946481475.1 uncultured Chlorobiota bacterium
AATGTATTGGGCCAACAAGTCCGCACCCTGAAAGCCGGGTGGCTGAAGACAGGGGAACACGACATCACCATCAACACAACGGATCTTTTACCCGGCGTCTATCACTGTCGGATTCAAACGGGGGACGGACGGAAGAGCACACTGCGTTTCATCGTTCAATAAGAGTTTACTTCCTTTCATCCTCGGCCGGGAGCGTCACGCTTGTCGGAACCTCTTCGGATTCCCTCCGGCGAGGAGTCGTCGACGTTCCGGCGGCTGATTCCTGCGGAGCCCCGGCAGGATTCACCGTTGTGCCGGCGGCCTCTTCTGTGGGGGGGGCGTCAGGCGCCCCTTCCCCCTCTTCGGTCTCCACTGTTACGGTATCGGTCGTCGTGGTGTCGGTTATCGATGTCGCGCCGGTCGTATCGGTCCGGCCGCCGCGGATCGGCGTTCGTATCTCCACAACCACCGTGCGGGAATAGTACCGTCCTTCGGGATAATCGTTGTTGTAGATCGTATCCCGCTCGCCGACGCCGATAATCTCCACATCCTCAAGTCCCATGATCTGTGCGGCCCGTTCGGCCCGGTGCGTTGCCAGTCGCTTGTTGTAGTAGGGCAGACCGATCCGGTCGGTGTAGCCGGTAATCGTCACCTCCGATTCCGGCGAAATCCGTTCATCCATGATCATCGCCGCCTGTTGCGAGAAATCGAAAATGCCGGCCGAATCGAAACTGTAGAGGAGAAGATTATAACGATCGACATACATCCCCTCTTCCATGCTCCGATCCACCCGGAATCCGCCCTCTTCAACAAACCAGACCGTCGTGCTCGGCAGGGAGAGACGCCGCGTGTAGAGAGAGTCGAGAATAATAAGTTCGGAAGTGATCTCGATCGGTCCGCGCCGATTCAGATCGGGCCGGGATTTCAGTTCCAGATCGATCTGTTCCGGCGGGGGACCGAACCCTGTGGCGGCCCGCTGGATCACCGAATCGCCGACCATCACATCGACCTGCCACGATTCAAGTTGAGCAATCGAATCGGGAACATCTGAAACCGGAGGGAGCAGCCGGATGGTGCCGGCCGGTTCCAGCAGCAGCGTATCGGGGAGTCGGACCGGTTCAAGCATCGACAGCATCGTCGAGTGGATCTCCACACGCTGGTTCTCCACATCCCCCTCCAGCGTATCGACTTCACTGAGGGAAGGATTGTTCGGCAACCCCCGGGCAATGACCTGCATACGATCTTCCCTGATCCGCCAGACATCCCGCAGATAATCCCGCACAGCCTCCGCCCGACGAAGGGCCAGGCTGCTGTCGGCCATCTCGAACTGTCCCACGCAGCCGGTAATCGTAATATCGGCCGTTCGCCTGGTCCGCAACCGATAGCCGATAACGTTCAGAATTTCATAGTACACATTCATCGTCGAGCCCCGCTCGATCCGTTCCTCCTGCCAGGTCCGCACGTCGCGCCGGTCGATCATCTTGTATCGTGCCGGAATAGCGGCGGAATCCCGCTCGAAGAAAATGTAGGGAAGCAGGGCGTGAACTTCCGTCTGCTGCACCTGCTGCGAACGGGCGACGAGCGTGTCGACCAGTCCCTCATCGGTCACCCCTTTCGCCTCGATTCTCGTGACGGTATCCTCGACAACGGCCGTATCCGGAGGGGGGGGAGGAGGAGGAGGTTCCGCACGACGACGACCGAAGCCGGTTTTCAGACCGAGTGTGAAGGAGATCATGTCGGCCCGCCAGTCACGATCCGATCCGAAGGCTGTCGTGATGTCGCCGATCATCGGCGCGTACTGGGCATCAAGCAGAAGGTAGACCTGATCGGTCAGCCCGATTTCAACCCCCACCCCGACGGCCGCCCCGAGCTTCATGTCCGGCTTCGGCACGGCACCGTTGGTGACACGCGTTCTGCGGGGACCGTTGACGCCGGGGAAGATCAGTCCGCCGTCGGACACGATCTGCTCCGAATAGTCGTAGGTTGTCGTCAGCGGGACCAGTAGGGAGGGACCGGCAAAAAGATAGAGCGGCAAGGATTCCGGCATCACGCGCAGGTGAGGCGTCAGGGACAGATAGTTCAGCGAACTCGGGACGGTTGCCTCGACCATTGCCGGACGCACGGTCCCGCCGGGAGTGGTCACGTCAACACGGTTTTCGTACTGCGCGGTCATCTCTCCGCCCCGCTGCTGCATCGAGAGTCGCGCTCCGACGCCGAAAATATCGCTCAGGGGGAACTCCACCAGAAGTCCTCCGATCCACCCGGTCCCGGAGCCTTCGGTGAAAAGCCGTTCGGTGGGAGCCGGAGGCCCTCCCGTCAGACTGAAAGGATCAAGGCTGACCGAATGTGAGTTCAGGGTGATGCCGCCGAAGAGACCGATATAGCCGAGCGGTTCCGGCGGACCTGCAGCGGTATCTTCCTGCGCAACCCCTTTCCCGACCGTCAGAACCAGGAGAAGAAGAGAGGAAAGCACTGTTTTGCAAGACACCCGTACGGCGATGTTCACGTAGCTGACCATGATTACCAATGAATTATTCACATCAGGCGGAACGCCCTGAAGGAGATGACAGTTCCCGTTATCCTTATCTTTGCACAACTTTCCGATCTCAAAAGTCGAAATCATGACATATACGATTCCTTTTTCCGTTGAAGAACGGACAAAACTTTGCCTGATCGAACTGCTGGATCTTTCGCAGCAGCATGTAATCGCGGAGATATACCGGCAGGAGCGGGAGCCGGGAGCCCACACCGTCGAATTCGACCCTTCGGTTGTGGAAGAAGGGCTGGCCGCAGGGGTCTACATCCTGCGTATCAGCATCGGGGACCACTCCGAGGCCTATCCGTTCCGCTATATGCCCTAACGCCCCCCTTCAACCAAAGGTTAGCTCTGCTGCGGAATGGACCTGCGGACAATATCCTCAGGTCCACCACCCTTCCGGTCCCGTTCCTTCTCCTCCCCTTTTTCTACAGACCGACTTCCTTCAGCGCGGCCTGTTCCGATTTGCCGAAGCGAATCTCCTGTTGCACATCCTGAAGCTGCTGGAGGGTTCCCCCTCCCCGGACAAAGGCTTCGATGCCGGCATCGGACATCCCGACCGATTTCAGCGCCTGGTAGTCCCGTCCGGCCAGGACATCATCCTTCCCGTCAACGAACTTCCGTTCGGCAATCCGGAGAATTGTCGGCTCGCCGATGCCGCCATGTTTCATGACGCGAAGATCCGATTCCCACTGACGGACGGCTCCCATCTTCACAAGCTCCACCAGAGCGGTTCCGGAGAACCCGGCCCCACTGAGCGTCTGCATCTCCATGCCGATATCGAAATCGAGTCCCTCGTCATGCATCATTCTGACGATTTCGACCGCAACGGTTCCATCCAGCCCCCCTCGTTTGGCAGTCTCCAGTTGTGCAACTTCCTCTTCACTCAGATCGAGACGGCTCAGTTCGGCCGCAGCGGTCTCCTCGTATCCGGCCGTTGCCAGAGCTCCCTTGTCGACTTCATCAATCTCTCCTCCGCCGCACGCGGAGACCGATACCGCCAGAGAAAAAAGGAGGAGAAGGGAAAGTATATACCGTCCGGTGACTGATCGATTCATAGTATTATTCGGCATCATTGATATGACACGTTCTGATTCCATCTCTTACTTCAACAGGATTTGCTCTACGAGCGTTCCTCCACGGTCTCGGTCTCCCCTTCACCATGTTCATGCACCCCCTCCGGGTCCGTTATCTCAACACTCTCTACCGCCTCTTCGGTTTCGCTCTTTTCCTCAATATTCGGAAGCGCATCCTCCACATTCTCTTCGTCCGACCCAGCATGTTCAACCTCGATCTTTTCCATCTCCACTGACGCCTCCTCCTCCTGAGGTCCCTCTGCCTCTATCAGTTCTCCCCTCTCTCCGTCCCCCTGGTCCCCATTCTCCCTGTCGTCTCCCTTGTTCTCCTCATCAAGCTCCAACAATTCCTGGGTCACCTCTGCCACAGCCCCCTCCGGTCGTGAGGCCAGATAGGCATCATCCTCCATCAGCTCTTCGAGTTCGCGAAGTTTCGGAAGGTCGCTCAGGCTGTTCAGACCGAAGGCTCTGAGAAAATCCTCCGTCGTACCGTACAGCAGGGGTTTGCCGACCGCATCGCTCCGTCCGGTGATGGCAATCAGATTTCGCTCCAGAAGCGAAAGGAGGACCTGGTCACAGTTGACTCCACGAATCGCTTCAACTTCCGGCTTGGTGACCGGCTGGCGGTAGGCAACAATGGAAAGCGTTTCCAGCGAGGCGGGGGAAAGTCTGCGCCGCGAACGTTCCTTCGAGAGGAGGCCGACGAATTCACCGAACTCTTTGGTTGTGGCGAACTGGAATCCGCCGGCGATCTCCACGATTCTGAAGGCCCTTCTTCCCGTTTCATATTCTTCGTTCAGTTCGGCAATGATTCCCCGCAGTTCCTTCTGACCGACTTTTTCGGACATCTCTTCCTCTTCAGCCCGTTCCTCTTCGACTGCAGGTTCAGAGTCCGCCTTCTCCTCACCGACTTCCGTCACCTCCTTCACATCGGTCTCATTCTCTTCTGCACCAGACTCCGCTTCGGTTTGACTTTCAGACTGATTGAAGAGCGTCCGGTCCTCCGGCACGCCGTTATCGTTTCCCTTTTTCCCCTTGTTCTCATCCTCAAAGAGAAGTCGCAGAAGCGTACGCGGGGGGAGGGGTTCCTCGCTTGCAAAGATCATCGCCTCGATGATCCGCTTCAGCGATGAGGTATCCGTCGGTATTGATGCTCGTGCCATATTCCGGGAAAGTTGGCCTTACTTGGCTTTACGTAAAAAAATGACGTTGACAGGAATTAGAGTTCGAAGAGGACGACATCCTCCCCTTCACCATCGTGATGGAAGCCGATCCGTTTGTTCTTGACCAGTTCAAGGAGTGCCAGGAAAGTGACGGTAATCCACATTCTTCCCCGTTCTTCGAAGAGTTCGCTCATCCGTATCTGGAACTGTCTGCCCAACTCTCCGAGAACATATTCGGCCTGTTCCTCAACCGTCCAGGAGATCTGTTCGATCACCATTTCATCCCGTCTGGGGGCCCGATCCACTGCCCGTTTATAGGCTTCGAGAAGACGAAAGAGGGTAACGCTTGAAAGGATCTCCTCGGCGGTCGGTTCCTCCAGAACCTTCTCATCCCCCTTGAAGAACCGACGGTAGCGAAGACCCCGGTACTCCTCCTCCCGTTCCTTCAGCGACTCGGCGACTTCCTTGTATTGTTTGTACTCCAGAAGTCTGCGCACGAGTTCGGCACGCGGATCCTCTTCTTCCCCCTCTTCCTGCGGACGTTCCTCTTTCGGCAGGAGCATTTTCGCCTTGATCCGCATCAGCTCTGCGGCCATGACGATAAACTCACCGGCCTGTTCCAGGCTGAGAATCCGGATTGCGCGGGTATACTCAAGGAACTCCTCGGTAATCTTGGCAATCGGTATATCGTAGATATCGATTTCATCCCGCTTGATGAAGAACAGGAGCAGATCGAGCGGCCCCTCGAACCTCTCAAGCGAGACGACAAGTGGATTGGCGTTCATCGGCGGGAAGATACGAAAACGGGGTGGGGCAAAGATGAAAAGGAACGATGCACCTTCCCCCGCGGCAGATTGCCTGAGCACAGGGAAAGGTGCATCGTCAACAAACATTCCGGAACGGAACCGGGATTACTTCAGTGTGTAGGAAGTCAGTGTCTGAACATCGCCGCTGATCTCTCCGTCCGACTCGGATTCGCTCTCCACGGAATAGACATATCCGATTGAGGGAGCAAAGGTAAACTCGATGTCACTGTGAACCGTGATGTGCAGGCCGGGAACAATAGGGAAGGGGAAAACCATATCCTGCGCCAGTTTGCCGACCCATACCTTCATATCGCTCCCCTGATACTGTACGGTCTCCTCGCGAACCCAGGAACTGGCCAATGTCATTTTCAGCGTGTCCATTCCCCCCATCCCGTTGTCGGCCACCGTATCGATCAGCGTATAGTTCTGTCCGCTCTTGCTGCCGTAGGGGAGGGTAATCCACCGGGGATCAACGCCTTCGATTCCTCCATCCTCCGCCAGATCCAGCCAGAGCGAGACGTCGTTGTTACTTTCGTACTTCAGGTAGATATCGCTCGTATCTCCCAGCGTCCCGATCTGTCTGAAATGCGTGACGTTCGTCTTGCCGCCGACTTCGATACCGGTCTCGATCACTTCCACGGTAAGGGTCTCCTCGGTCGCATCCACCTTGTTCCCCTCCTCGGTCTCGTAGTAATTATATGTGTAGGTGCTCCCCACCTTCGGCGACGTAATCGAAGAGGAACCCGGATCATCCGGATTATCCTCGGAACATCCCTGGAACGTCACCAATCCGGTTCCGGTCAGAAGAACCAGGAACAGGTACAATGCAAGCCGATGCATGATATCTCCTTGAAAACGATAGTGAATAATAAGCTGTTCATATCCCGAGAAGGATATGCGGCAAAAGACACGAAAGAGGGAGCGATGTAACGGGAAGGAAACATGGAGATTCTCCCCCACGACTCCTCCACGAGAAGCAGAGGTTCCCGACGTCACGACCGGAAGGCAGAGAACGCGAATTTCTCAGGAATACGGGGTTGGACGTCTGCACATCGTCACTTCACAGGGTCTGTATCGGAGAGATACGGGGATCTGTCCGGGCGGCTCTCGCTACCCCGAAGGCCGGGCTCCCTCAGTGGCCGGGCTCCCTCAGTGGCCGGGCTCCCTCAGTGGCCGGGCTCCCTCAGTGGCC
>CAMLOB010000216.1 GCA_946481475.1 uncultured Chlorobiota bacterium
GGCGGTCGCGTTTGCGGCCGCGGCCCGCGTCCCGCACATCCAGCGCATCGCCGTATTTTCCCTCCAGCATCAGTTCCCGATCCGATCCGGTCGGCGTTTCGATGATGTCGGTCACCGGCTCCTCGGCAAGTTCCAGCTCCTCGTTCTGACCGAAGACCGTGATCTGCCGAATCTTCGTGTTGAACCGGTTTGAAAAGCTCCTCTCGTTGATGGAGATGATGTTGATGCGTTCTGTTGAAAAACGGGAGCCAGGGCTTGTCGCGGCATGTGCAAGGGGGAGAGTTGATGCCGTCGATGCCGTTGTTGCGGTTGTGCCGGGCTGTACGAGCTTTGTGAAATCGGGATCACCGGAAGAGATCAGCAATCTGGTGCATTTTCCGGAGAGCGTGAACGCCGATCTCGTCTCTTCCTTTGCTTCCCGCACAACAAAAGCCTGTGAGGTCGATGGAGTGGAGAGAACAATCCAGCTACCGACGGTGATTGCGGGGTAGGTGGTATCGAGATAGAGGTAGGTGTCATCGAGGTCGTTGTCATCAGAGTATGGAGAAGCGTTGACCGTTGCCGTCCCCGATATCGAAAGGTTCGGCCAGTCATCCTTCTCTGTTGCGATTACGACTTCCCCGTCACTGTTGACTTCATAGGCCGCCTGAATGGATGCGGGCATCGCCTTCCAGTCCGGGGCGTTATATCCGAAGAGGGAAGCACGCTGCCGCAGCGCGTGGAATGCGATGCTCTCGCCCGTATCGGGCGTGAAGCCGAGGGGGGATTCCAGTGTGACGAGCGTCCGGTTGTTCTCGCGGTCCGGAGAGACGCTTCCGATCGTTCGAAACACCGGGTCATCCTTCGTCGGCTCTCCGTCGGCGTCCTTTACAAAGATGAGGGCGCCGTCTCCCCCTTTCAGATTGGTCGCGGTCCCCTCCAGCCATATCTTGTCCGAAGCGGCGTCGGTTTTTTGGGGGGTGGAAATCTCGGGGGTCATTTCATTCCAGGAGGTTCTCGCCGTGATCTCCTCAACCGTTTCAAACGTCTGCGGAGTCTCATCCTGTCCCGGTATACTTTGCGCTGCAGTTCCGACGGCGATCGTGATCTCTTCCGGAGTGCCCGGGGCGGTCTCCACGGTGAAGGCAAGATATGTGGAAGCGGCAACGCCGGGACGGAGTTCGTAGCCGATGCTCCGGGCCATCTCCAGAACCGAGCGGCGTTCGGTTGCCGTGCGGAGGAAACCTTCGTTTGCGATCCGTTCCTGATAGAAGCTCAGCACATCGAGGACAACGCTCCAGGAGTCGATCAGGGCAACGGCCGGATCGTCTTCGAACTCTGATCCGAGGGAGGCCGTTGCCGGTTCGTCGATCAGACCGGCGATCATCGAGTTCCGGAACGAGCCGTACTCTCCGACACGCCAGGCGAGAGAGGGAAGCCCGGGACGGTTCTCCACGGTTGCCGGAGTCTCCTCTGTAATCTCCCGACAACATCCGCAGACGCTCTGATCGGTTCCGTTGTTCATAGCCCACCCTGCATAGTGAATTCAATTCTGCCGTTCTCCGGTGCGTTCCGGTCGTTATCGACCCGGATGATTTCCAGCGAGTCGGTCTTCAGTCTGCCCGCTTCCAACTCTCCCGCCGGTTCTTCGCCCCACCGTTGCATCCGGACGATTTCCACAGAGTCGACGCCGGTCACATTCATCGCCCGGGCGCAGATCGTGCTGAGGTAAAGAGGCCGGCCGAACGTGAAGTTGTCCGGATGGAAAAAGCCCCGTTCTCCGTCGGAGAGATCGAACCGGCTGAAGACCCGAAGCAGTTCACGCTTGATGTCGGAACGGAAGTATCCCGGTTTGACGCAGATCTTCATCGAGATGTCGAGCGGGACGAAGACCGGATCGTTGACCTCCAGATCATATCCGGCAATCCTGAATTGATCGAGCCACGCGATTATCTCGCTTCTGAAATCTCCCTCCTCTGTTGTGTAGCCCCCTTTCCGGTCGACCGTCACGAAGACCGTGTACCAGCTTCCGGTCCAGCGGAAGCGGGCCGCCGCCTTCTGCACCTCCGGATGTTCTTCGGCGCGACGGACATAATCCTCCTCGGTGACCGCACGCTGTTGCCTGCGGAACGCTGCGGGTGCAGATCGGCGCACCTCCTCGATCGACTCCGGATCAGTGCCGCCGACTGCCGGAAGAGGATTCCAGACCCGAAGGATCCCGCTCACGTTCTCCCGGTTCCGGGTAATCGTTCCGGCTCCCACATTTCCCACGGCTCCGTTCCCGACGCGGTATCGCACCTTGAACGCCGTCTTTTCAGCCGGGGTCTTTCCCATCACATCGTCGCCGAAGCGCAGGAAGGCTGTTCGGTCCTCTTCGACCTCGACGACAAATTCGGTGGCGAAGCGGTCGCTGTTCAGAAGATCACGTTGCGGACGCCACGTCTCATGGCCTCTTTGAGGATCGGTCAGAAGAATTTCGGGGAGTGTCCGCCTCAGGTCCTGAAGGAGCAGATCGTTCGCCCCTTCGGATACCGGCTCATTCTCATCAAACGTTTCCTTCCACACGTATGGTGCGCGGAAGGTGATGTCGGTTGCGGGGAGTCGTTGCCTTTCGCTCCGTTCGGTCGGGACCGATTGCGGATCAAGTGCTCCGTCGGTCATCGTCAGTCCGTGATCGACCGGCACAATGTTCCCCCGGGCCACCGTCACATCCTCGATCAGGTTCAGCTCGGCGTCGGTCCCGGATATGCAGAGGGGGAAGGGGAGGGCGTCCCGTTCGTGCCATCGGATTTCCAGCAGTTCCGCCGCCGGGTCCTCAAGCATGTCCCGGTTCGGTCTGACTTCCGTCAGTCTTACTGCGTGGTATCTGGCGGAGACCGCGGTAAGGTTCTCTTCTCCTTCCTCCCTTGTTTTTGTCCGGCGTTCTTCAAAGATCAGGACATCCCCTTTGCGCAATTGCAGATCGTGCTCGTTCTTCAGCGTTGCCCGGGTACTTCCGCTCGGAAGGCAGCAGTTGTCCTCCCCCCACGTATGGAACCGGATTTCGTGATGGAAGGGGCGGAGCAAGGCGTTCCGCATCGGCTCGAAGATGATCTCTTCTTCGTTTTTTCCTTCGGGGATCGTGGAGAATCGGGAATCCTCTCCGGAGCTTCCTTCGCCGATCCTTTTCAATTTCACTTCGCTTGACACCTCGAAGCAGAGCCAGGTCCGGGCGTTGCATCCGTCGTGTACGGCGTAGTCCAGCAGGCGGGCGTGCCGCCGGATGGAGGCCCGTTTGCGGGCCGTTCCAAGATATGCTTCGGTTGCCGCGGCATCCTGGTAGTAGCTGAGGTAGTCGGCGGTGTAGGCCAGAAGCTCCACAATCACAACGCCGACGTCGGCCGGATTCCGTTCCTTCCAGTCGGGCATCAACAGACTCAGCCGGTCGAACATCAGACGACGGAAACTGTTGTAGTCCTTTGCCAGATAGTCGATCTGCGGATGAGGATACCGTTCCGGAGGGCATGGAACATCATCGACGCAATCGAACTCCGAGGGACATTCGACCTTGAACGAGAAGTCGATACGGGAGAGAACCTGGTCGAATCCTTCCGGGGGGAGTTCCTCGGTTTCCGAGCGGACCAGACGAAGGGTGTAGGTGGAGAAGTCGCCGGCGGCGGATGTCCGGACGACCAGAGTATGTTCGGCTTCCTCGGCCGTCATGCCGAAATCGGTCGGGTTCGAACCCTCGGTCCCCTTCATAACCGTTTCGACGGAGATCGGACCAATCCGGACACCGCCGTCAATCCGGATGTTCTCCGGGGTCGGGGGGGGATCGGGAAGAGGCTTCAGCAGCCTGACCAGAAGCACCCGTTGCCGGGGTTGCGGGGGTATTGCCCGACTGTCGACCACTTCCAGATAGTCGATACCGTTCAGCGTCGGATGGTTGCGCACCCGGGCGGCTCTCTGCCGGTTGTCGCAGTAATAACAGCAGCCGCTCATACCGTCTCTCTCCTGAGGAACCGCTCCCGCCGTCGCTCGTTGGTCCGCCGTATGGTGTAGACGAGATCGACGCGCAGCGTGGAGTCCTCCTGCTCGACCGACACTGCGTCGATCTGAATCAACTCACCGAGCCACTGTTGCAGAGCGCCGGAGACGACCGCCTCGGTCATCCCGGCCAGAACCGTTCCTCCCGGTTCGAAAAGGAGACCGAGCAGACCGCTTCCGAACGTCGGTCGATTGACCCGTTCGCCCGGCGAGGTGAAGAGGACCTGTTCGATCATGTCCCTGATATGATCCTTCTCGGTCGTTCCGGCAATCCGGTTCCGGTTGTTGATCCGTATGGGATAGTCTATCTGCATCAGCTTCCCTTTACCCGCATCTGTGTGTGTACTATCGTGACGCCGGTTCCGTTCGGAACGCAGGTGGCCTGACTGTCCTTCAGGAGGACGGGGAGCCCGTCGACCCGGACCCGCATTGCCGCCGTTGTCCACTGGGCGGTGACGCAGGGGAGGGGAGCTCCGGCAGGTGTGGTGAACGGACAGCCGGATATCGTGTGTGGGGCGACCTGTGTGACCACCGGTTGTCCGTCGATCTTCACGCGGGGACTCGGTGCGGTCGCCTGCGCCTGTCCGCCGTGTTGACAGATGATCGTTGCGCTCTGGTCCAGCAGATAGCTCATCAGGTAACCTCCAGTCCTCCATCGTTGATCGAGACCTGCAGTCCGGAAATCGAAATCTTTCCCCCTTGCCCGTTATCGATCTCGATGCCCGAAGCGCTCAGGGTGATCTTCTGTCCCCCCGACGTCTCCAGCGTGATCCCTCCGCTCCCCGGCGTATCGTCGAGCGTGACGCTGTTTCCCCCTTCGGTCATCAGGATGGTCTTTTTGAAGGGAGGGGAGGCGGCCCCCTGCGGGAGGTCCTTTGACGATCCCCACCAGCATCCGGTCCAGATCGGGTAATCAAGGTCTCCCTGCTCGAACTCGATCCAGACCGACGCGCCGACGGCGGGAAGGGCAAACAGCCCCATCCCGGTCCCGGCAAAGGGGAGACAGGGGAGCGCCCAGCCGCTCTCCTGCTCGCCGAGCAGATCCGGCACCTTTGCCCGAATCCGTCCGGTCATCAACGGATCCTGTGTATCCGTCACGATGCCCCGATATTTTCCGTAGTACTTTCCGCTCATGGCTTTACCGTCGGCGTCAGTGTGCCGAGCCCTTCCCGTTCAATCGTAAACCGTTGCTTGTATGCTCCCTTCCTGATGGTGTGGGTCACGCTTCGGACGTAGTAAAGTCCGTTGAATGCCTGACCGACTCCCCGAACTCCGACAAGCTGCCGTGCCCGAAGCGTATTGCCGTACCGAATCCCGTCGAGCGTTCCGGTCCCCCGCACGGCTTCCGGCGAGTTCATTGCAGCGGCCAGCAGAGTGGCGGCGGCCGAGGTGACCGACTTCTTTGCCGTATCGGCGGCCAGTTCCTTCCGCAGCGGATCGGCGGGGGAGGCGACCAGCGGCGGGGTGCGGAGCGAGGGGAGCGAGGGGATCGGCAGTACCTGCCCGCTGTTCGGATCGATGATCGATCCTTCCGCTCCGACGGGAGCCAGACCATCCTCCGAAAAGGAAAGACTCTCGACGTTGGTAGCGCTCCCCATATTCACCGTCAGCGCCGATTGCGGAAGACCGGTGCGGAGCTTCGGTCCCCAGTAGGCCCGGCTGGTCCCGGGCGATTGCGGCTCCAGATAGAAGACATAGCCGTTCCGTGCGGCCAGTCGCCTGATGAACTGCAGGTCGGTCTCGTTCTGACGCGGTATTCGTTCGGTGATCACCGGGACATCGGTTGTCTGCGTCACGTTCGGTACGATGCCGTGGTGCGCATATCTTGCCAGCACCTGTCCAACAATCGTCGAGTCGGACTGATTCGGATAGAACTCTTGTTTCTGTTCGAAGTCGAGCAGCAGACTCAGGTCTTTTCCGGTAACCGAAAGCACTGCACTCTCTCCCGACGTTGCCGGAATCATGTCCCGACGGATGATGATGCCGTCGATCAGAACGGTGGGAACCGGACCGAAAAGAAGGCCGATCATCACACGGTTCGCCGTCGCAAGCGTGTTGCCGGAGAGGAGGTTGTACTCGGTTCCGTTCTCCTTCCGCATCGCGAAGCGAATCTGGAATCCATCTCCTTCCTCGTCGCTGGTCGTCACTTCGATCTGATCGATCGATTCAAGCAGGGGGGAAGGAGCCGGACGGGGAACCGTCTTGCCGACCCAGAGTATCAGTCGTATGCCGAGAGAACGTTCAAGCATGAAATGTCCGAATGCTGTTGCTATAATGTCGGGACGGGAATGTGGACGGCGGCTCCGGGCTCTTCGGTCAGTTCCTCCGGACGCATCAGGTTGTTTGCATCGCAGAGTTGCCAGAAGAACGTCGAGTCGCTCAGATAGCGAGCCGCCAGCGTGTCGGGACGTTCGCCGTGGGTGATGATGTGCTCCTGAAACACCAGACTGTCGTCCGGAGAGGGGATGAAGCGGCGACGGACGTACCGGATTTCGCGCCGGATGCCGTTCTCATCGGTTATCTCCGTCGTCGCGGTTTCGATGCCGTAGTATCTGCTTGTCGAGTCGAACATGATAAGTCTGCCGTGGTCTGTTTTATAGATGAATGCGGTCTCTTCGCTACAGTCCCGCCGTTCTCAGAATGTCGGCGGCTCCCTCCGCGGAACCGAATGTCGCCAGAACCTCTTTTGCTATCTGATGCACCATGAAGAGGACGCCGCCGACGCTCGTCTCTCCCAGATCTGCG
>CAMLOB010000217.1 GCA_946481475.1 uncultured Chlorobiota bacterium
GCTGGCTGATGCCGGGATTGACGTAAACATCCCATCCCGTTTGCTCCGCAACCTGCTCGATAATGTCGGAGTAGTCCCGACCGGCTTTTGAGGGGAAGTCGAACGTAAGCATCAACCGCTTGCGATGCACCTCGATGCCGACTTTGCGCAGCCGCGCCTCCGGAGGGAACATCGCCAGCGCCGTCTCCCGCGCCTGATTCTGCTCAACCGGTCCATCTTTGAGCGCCCGTCTGGGGAGCAGACCTCCCTGCTCGAGCATTGCTCCATCCTGTGCCAGTGTCCATACGATGGTGAGCAATCCCTGTGTGCGGGTGACCCCTTCCGGTAAGGACGCGGGCAGCAATCCGGCGGGGTCAATCGGTCTGCCATCCTCCACCAGACGCCGACGAACAGCGAACGGTAGCAACATATCCTGCAATGTCAGTCCTTCGTCAAGCATCTGTTTGAGATTTGCCATCATCCCCTTTTCATCGTCCACCTTTTCATAATGACCAATGACCCATAACAGCGCGTCAGCCGGGTAGTGACGACCTTTGGTATGGAGAACCCGTGCTTCAAACGAATCGATACCAGCTCCGATAACCACTCCCGGACGGGGTTGACCATTGCTGTTACGCAGCACGATCAACTTGCCGACAATGTCGGGATTGGCGAGCATGATTTCCAGTTGACGCCGTTTACGGGCGACCTGTTCCGGCGTGTGTACCTGGAACGTCTGACGGTTGCGCCAGTCGGGAGAAAAATGGATGTCGTCGGTCAGCACTGAGAGAACTTCCCTGTACCGTTCGGTATCGCCCCACCACATCTGTGCAAGTTCGCGGGCGCTGAAAAAGTTTCCGGCCTGATGTTTGAGGTTCTCCCATAACTCTGCTGGGTCAAGCGGACGCGATTCTTTCCCTTTTGCGATTTGCCCCAGTGCCCAGGGACGTTTGGCAAAGGAGAACGAGAGCCGCTGTCCGATACGCGGAGTCTGCACACGCCTGACCCGCTGGCGCAACGCTGTTGCCAGACTGTGACGTGCGCCGGGGTCGCCGTGTACCAGCATGATCTCCTCGGCACCCAGTGCTCCGGCGTAATTGACCAGTTCGTTCTCGTCGGCGTGGGCCGAAAGCGAATAGGTGCCGACCTCACAGCGTACGCGCACCGTGGCTTCATCGATCCTCAGATGAAATTCCTCACCTGCCTCGCGCTTGTGCATCATCGTCTGCAGGAAACGTCCGGGTGCCTCTTCGTCCTGGTAGCCGGTGAGGAAGATGGCGTTTCGATCGTCACCGGACCAGTGTTTGGCGTACGTCACTGAGGCTCCGCCTGTGAGCATCCCGCTGCTGGCAACCACCACCGCAGGTTCCTCGCTGTTGATCACCTGATCGCGCATCGAGGCGTTGGCAACCGGCTTGATCTTGTCCCGAAAAAACAGGTGATTGTCCCCTGCAACTCTGACCGTGTTCTCCGGCAGCCACTCACGGAAGTCATGGAAGGCGTTGCAGACGCTGCGGACCATCCCATCGACGTAGACCGGTACATCGAACTCGTCACGAAAAGCCAGAATGATTTGCAGGACCTCCTGCGCACGACCCAGTGCGAAGGCCGGAATCAGTGTCTTCCCTCCTCGCTCCGCAACTCGCTTCAACGTCTCGATCATGCGACGCTCTTCCGAGGCCCGCATGGCATGGAGTTTGCCGCCGTATGTGCTTTCCAATACCAGTGCGTCGGCCTTGATACGCGGCGGATCGGCACTGATTACGGCACGGTTGGCTCCCAGCGAGACATCACCCGACATCACCAATGTTCCCTCTTCGCTTTCGAGAACCAATGTGGCCGCACCGGCGATGTGCCCCGACGGATGATATGTTACCTGAAGCCCATCACCCAGACGTACCGGCCGACGGAACTCAACCGGCTGGAAGGCTTCCATCAATCGCGATGAGGCAATCTCATCGAAAATGGGAAGTTCTCCTTCGGCCTCCTGCTTGCTCTGCATAATGCGATGGGCGTCGGACTGGAGAATCCGCGTGAGTTCTATCGTTGGTCGGGTTGCCAGCACCGGCACATGTGGATATTGTTCAACGACAATTGCCAATGCACCGGTGTGATCTGTGTGGGCATGGGTCACCAGGATGTAATCCGGTCCCCCTGCCTGTGTGATGAGACCGAGATCGGGAAGCTGATCCGCCTGGATGCCGCGACTGGTTTTCGGAGAGATACGGATTCCGGCATCGACCAGAATCGTCTTGCCCCCCATGGTGATGAGTGTGCTGCTGGCACCGACCTCGTCTGCTCCCCCCAGAAACGTTAGTTGCATGATGTAAACTTCTGATTGTGTGGTGCCGGAGTACAGGATGCTGTCCGGCGACAACCCCTGAGGTGTTTCACCTTCTCTCCATATTCTTATGAAAAAAGATACGATTCCACCTCAAATCATGTAGGTAAAAGGAAATGCACTGCCCCGACCGGTGGTGTCCGGTCGGGGCTGCTACTTCACTACGCAGCTTTCTTCATCTTCTCCCGCAACCCTTCCAGCACACGCCCCTTCTCCTCCTGCGTCAGCTCTGCGATCCCTTTCGTCCGGTGGTCGCTCGCCCAGAGGGCGATCTTCTCCGATTGCTCACACCACATGTCGTGGTAGATCTCATTTCCCAGCTTCTCGATCTCCAGCGTGATCGAGTTGCCCGCCGGGAGACGACTCACGTTCTCCCCTCCCTTCTTCCCACCGGATGTCGCCCGGCTTGGCCGAGACTTGGACGATGCCTTCGGCTTCGGCTTCTGCTTCTCCCCATCTCCGGAACGTTCCTCCGGCCCCTCCCCCTGCAACCACCGATGCAGCGTCGCAGCAAAGCCCGGTCCCGGCTTCTCGATCACCTCGCCGTCGATCTTCCGACACCGCGTCTTCACAACGATCATCTGGTGGTCCGGCGTCATGTCCCCGACGATGTCGAACTCGTACTCCGTGTTGTCACGGATAATCGGCGACAGGCCGACTTTTCGGGGGACCGCCTTCCCCTTCTCCGTCGTCTCGATCACGTATTCCGTCTTGCTTCGCAGCGTCGCGATCAGGTGCAGACGGCTCGACAGCATCTTCTCGATCAGACTCTGCCAGACCGGCGTCACCTTCAGCCAGGCGGTGAATCCGTTCTGCGTCTTGCTCCGGACCTTCTCTCGGTCGGCCATCTCCAGCGCGCCGTCCTTGCCAGACCAGGCGTGCGACAGCGAGTCGATCACCAGGACATCGTACCCGCTCTGCTCGGCCGCCTCGATCGCGGCAATGTAGAGGGTCGGGCTGTAGCTCTCCAGTCGGACCGTGTCGAAACGGAACTCGTCGGCATACTTCGAGGCTGAGCCGTGTTCCGAGTCGATCAGCGCAACACGCTTGCCGAGTGAAGTGGCGATCCGAAGGGCGGTGTAGGTCTTCCCGCTCCCGGCCGGCCCACTCAGGGCCAGCCGGAGGCGTGCGTCGTGCTTCGTTGCTGTGGTGAAGTTCATGATGTCGATTCCTCCATCAGGTGTGTGTGATTTCTGATTGTGTGGCGAAGTTCTTCGATCTCGTCGGCGACGGCGTTCAGCGAGTGCGAGACCGCGAAGAGGCCATCGACGACATTCGGGCGGTGACCGGGGAGCGATTCGGTCAGGACGTGGTCCAGCACCTTCATCAGCTTCTGCAGAAATTGATCGTCCATTGTTCAGTCCTCCTCCGGCTGCATGATCGTCAGGACGTGTTCCCCGTCGTCTCCTCCGTGACTGAGAGCCTTCAGCTTGTAGAACTTCTGATAGGTCGTCGTGCGGTCAAGGACGATTCGGTATCGGATCAGGTCGGTACTCTCGGTGAGAGACCGGATCTCGGCCAGCAGGACGATGAGCAGGTCCCAGAGCCGACCGGTCAGGTCTTGTCCGGACTCCTCCGGAATGTCGTTGAGCGCTCCCCAGACCGAGGCGGTGACCGCAACCGGGACTTTGTATCCGGCTTCCTTCGCAAGCGTGCTCACGTCGTAGAGGACGCCGTCGGCGATTGCCTCCGCCCGGGTATACTTGAAGATGAAATCGTGTTCGGTGTTCATGATGTGTTCAGGTTGATTGGTGAATAGTTCGGATTATTGTTGTTCGCGTCGTCGTCGTTGTTCGTGCAGTCGTTTCCTGCATGTCGCACCAAGACCCCGCAGACGGCTCCGGTCGGTCCGGAGTCGCCGACCGCATCGGCGGCAGGTCTCGCGCGAGAGGCCGAAGAGATCAGAAGGTGAGCAGCTCATCCCCCCGCTCCTTCGGTCTGGCCGGCATCGTCTCGATCAGCACCGTACGAACCGACTGACTCCACCGCTGCTGAACGATCGGCGCTGGCGTCACGCCCCAGCGGTAGCGGTAGAGATCGCAGTACGTCCGCCAGAGCTCCCATTCGAGAAGCTCTTCGACGTCGGCACGGACGGCCAGCGGGAGAACCCGTCCGGCGGGTTGTTCCGGGATGTGGTGTTGTTGTTCTGTTGACATGGGAAATCGTCCTCCTCGTGGGCCGAGAATGCCCGGCCCACGCTGTGTGTATGATGATTCAGGAATTGAGTGAGCGGTAAATATCCTGGAGTACTCCATCGAGCGAGACGGATTGTCCGGTGGTCTCCCCCACCACGAACCGAAGTCGGTTCGCAGGACGGGGCTTCCGTGCTCTTCGAGCATATCCAGCAACCACGATTCGACAAGCCACCATTCGTATACGTCCCGGTACTCGTCCTCCTCCTCGTCGTAGAGGTTCGTCACCTCATCCCACCAGATGATTTCCCGTTTCAGGAGCTCATCAACGAGAATAGACTTAAACCAGATGACACGGGCATCGATCCAGTCGCGGAATTCGCGGTCGTTGCAGAGATTAGTCATGATCCACCTCCGGGCGGTTGGGATCATAGAGCGGGATCGAGGATTCCGGGAGTCCGGTTCGCTCGGCGATGGCTTGGCGGCACTCCTCTTCCGAGTCGTACCACTCGTCGCGGGGCGAGATGTCCCACACATTGCCGAAGCTCAGGAGTTTGGCGGTCGTGGGAGAAGAGAAGAGCACAAGACACCGACGAACGCAATTTTGCGGAGTCGGAACGAAGACAAACGCCAACATGGGCGGAATAGATCGAGAAGACATAAAGACCTCCGGTAGATGATGAATGATGAACGAAGGATCCGGACGGAATCCGCCCGAACGCTTCGCTCACCCCCCCGCACTAAACACCTCGTCGAGGCGCGGCGGACCGGAGCGCAAGCCCGCCCCGAAGCGATGAGCGGAGCGGCGAAAAGGGAAGGGAATCAGAGGATGGAGAAGGCGTCGGCTGGAGGGGATGGTAATTCGGGGCGTTCATCTTGGGCTTGCGCGGAAGGGAGCACGCGCCCGATTTTTTTGGTGTGCGGGGGTAGCTGACCAACTCTATCATCTTGAGCATAAGTACAGAAACAGCTCTAACCGTTATGCAGAGCAGCTCATGCGCAGGACATTGGCAGTGTGTCAGCATCTGCATACGATCATCGGGATCAGTGCCGAGGATCGGATAAGCTATCAGACGTAGTTGCGTGGATTCAAAGGGAGGGATATCGCGCGGTTTCTTCGTCAGCTACGGCCCCGGAACAGCAGGAGGATTCTGGTGGTGTGGGATCGCCTGGCAGCTCATCGCAGCAAGGAGGTCGGCAAGCTTCTCCTGCAGGTTTCGGCTGGGCGTCTGGATGTGGTATTCTTGCCGGGCTATGCTCCAGATTTGAATCAAGAGGAGTGAGTCAACAAGTATCTGAAGTGCGACCGCATTCACAATGCGCGTCACGAATGTCGCTGGGACTTGTGCTATACTCCCGGTAAATCTGTAGCTCGATGATTTCAAGAAAATGGAACTTGCGATCTCATTAGCCGGGAGTATATACGCCTTGCATGGAGTTAGAGTGCTTACGACGCAAGCCGCAGAAGATTATCGAATACTTCCACGCTGCCGGATGGATTCAATCTTGTTTGGCGATGAGAGTAGATTTGATTCTGGCCTTCTTTGCTGTCTGGGTTTTCGGGACCACTTCAAAGGCCCGATTCCGGAAGAGCTATTTATTCAGTAAAAAGAGTGATAATCTCATCACACTCACCACCCATGGTCAATGACAAATGGATATCCCACTTACTAGAATACAAGCTTAAGCCTTGGGAAGCTTTAAATTCAATCTTTTGCAAAATAGCACTTCTTACATCATTAAATGTTTTCACAAATGCTTCTTTTTTGGCAGAATCAATAATAGCTTGGTCGATTGAAATAGTGTTATAAATGCGGACTACACAGTAAAGTTGGCACTCAGACATCTCCCCCTTTTTAGCACCCATCGACTCTACAATGCAATCGACAAGACGCCGAAAATCATTCTTAGTCATATACTCGCGGCCAAAGAGAATGCAAGAGGCGTTATCTTTGCATCATGTTCAAACTCACCGATCATGACCGTGTGCTGCTGCGGTTGAAGCAGCGACATCAGCGTCAGCGACGCGAGTATGTCAAGATTACCACCCTGCTGATGCTCGACTCCGGATTCTCGGCTGCTGAGACCGCCGAGGCCCTCGGTATTGACGAATCGACCGTCCATCGCTACGTCCAACGGTTTGAGAATGCCTCCTCGATTCAGGAGTATCTCAGCGTCAACTACCGAGGATCACAGCCGAAGCTAAGCGACGAACAGGTCGAGGTGCTGCTGGAGGAACTCTCCAGTCGACTCTACTACAACGCCGCCTCGGTCGC
>CAMLOB010000218.1 GCA_946481475.1 uncultured Chlorobiota bacterium
TGTCGCGCAGGGATCTGATGATTCAGCCAGCTCTCGCTGTTGATGGAATTGATGGAGAAGACTTTGATCCGTCCCTCTTCGATCAGATGACTGATCGAGTCAATCAGGTAAAACCGTTCATACTCCAGATAGTCCGCCGCTGCCGACGGGAACATCAGCAGAGCCGGGCCATAGTGGCCGTAGATCACGATTTCCATTTCGCGCCCGAGACTCGGGCTGAACCATGAGTCGAGAATCCGTTCCATGCATTAATCCCTGCTATTATTTATGAATGCGAACAGGCGATCCGACAAGATACAACGAGAAATGAATCCGCACTCTACGGACAGGACCGGGCGGATAGAAGTACAAGGCCTCCGCAGAAGAGATCCGCAACACAAAACAGTTCAGGTCTCGGCCATCTTCAAGCGTCGGCTGACAACTCCCCGACATCCCGTTCTCCGGACAGTTCTCCCGCACCGACAAGGACGACGATTTCCCCTCTGACCTTCCCCCGTCTCTCAAGTTCCTCGAGAAGGGATCCGAGCGTTCCACGAATGTATTCTTCATACATCTTGCTGATTTCCCGCGCAACAACACCCGGCACCTCCGGACCAAAATGCTCGATCAGTTCGTTGAGCAACCTCAGAAGTCTGTGAGGAGATTCGTACAGAATAATAGTGGCGGCGACACCGGTCAGCTCCTTCAGTCGGCGTTGCCTCCCTTTTTTATGGGGCAAAAACCCTTCAAACAGGACCGGGCGGGTCCGCAAACCACTTCCTACAAGAGCCGGAACAGCGGCGTTGGCCCCCGGCAGCACCTCTACACGGATACCGGCCTCGATTGCGCCGGCAATCAGAACGGAGCCGGGATCACTGAAGCCCGGAGTCCCTGCATCACTTACCAGAGCCACAAGAGTTCCCGAGGACATCAACCGGACCAATTCTCCAGTGCGTCCTTTTTCATTGTGGGCATGGAGACTAATCAACTTTTTCCCTGGAATTTCCAGGTGTTTCAGCAAATTCCCCGTCACTCGGGTATCCTCACAGGCAATAATATCCGCCTCCTTCAGTGTTCGGATACCCCGCAACGTCATATCTTCCAGATTGCCGATCGGCGTTGGCACCACTTTGAGCTCTCCTTCCCCCTTTGTATCCATAGGTTATACAAAAATCGTTTTGTTTCAAGTGTTTTCAGAGAGCGTGATTCCCCGAAGGGGATCGATGAAGTCCATACTTCTTTTACCATGAAAAATTTTGCCGAATAGCCGCATAAAAAATCGTTCCCGATTGAAAAATTTTCCGTAAAATCGGTAACATTGGGCTTAACAATCGGGTCTTTACGTGGCAGAACCCTACAATGGGTGGGCAAGGATTCCACGTGAACACAAATTCCCGATTTTGTCTCCCTGCCGTCTGAGAACAAACATGTTAACGGAAATCCATCATATACACTAACCATTTCATCAACCAGAGATCCAGCATGATGAAGACTACGACTTTACCAACCACAATTGGTCGTCTTGTGCTCGGGCTATTCAGTCTGCTCTGCGTTGCATTTCTTTCAGCACCGCTCTCCGCTCAGGAGATCGAGAATACGCTGGAAGAGTGCGCGGGGGGCACGCTGTACTATGTAGCGTATCCGGACACGGTGACCAATGCGCAAGACGCTCGTTTTGCCGCAAATTATCCCGAGGAATTTTTCCTCTACATTTTCTCCCCAGTCGACCAGCAGGTGAAGATCGGTCGCGCGAACGGCGCGTCGATCTCGAAGAACATCATCGGCGGCGACATTCTTGAATTCGATACCCGGGAAGTAGCGGTTCCTCTGATTTCGGTTCGCAACAGCAAGGAGACGAACGTCCTGAAAGTTGAATCGGAATCACCGGTCGTTGTCTACGCATACATGGCGACCCGTTTCGGGTGTGCAGCCTTTACACCGGTTCCGGTAGACGCGTGGGGAACCGAATACTACGCAGCAACCTGGGAGGGTGAGTTCGTTCGCGATATTCAGCCCGCCGGTGAGAACAACTTCGATGCGAGCGTGAAGGTGCCGGCACCGGCCGAGATCCTGGTGATTGCGGCATACGACAACACACAGGTAACGATCAATCCGACCGGCGCTCTGGTCTCCTGCGCGAACTGTACGCGCGTGACCCTGAAGGCCGGCGAGGCCTATCTGGTGCAGTCGTTCGTCGACACAAACGAGGGTGTTGAGCGGCAGGCGGACATCGCAGGGACCTCGATTACGGCAAACAAGCGTATCGGCGTTGTCTCGGGGAACACACGCATCTGGCATGAGCCGTTTGCAGACGGATTCCTGGGGGCAAACTCGTACAAGGATCTGGTTGCCGAGTGGCTTACACCGGTCGAACAGCATGGAACGACCTTTATCTTCATGCCGACGTGGGACGATCTTCGTCAGCGTCCCGGAGCCGACCCTGTCCGCACAAAAGAATATATCCGCGTCTACGCCACAACCAACAAGAACACGGATGTGGGGTGGTTCAACACGCTGGGAATACTTGAACCGGGACAGTCGACAAAAATCAAGAAAGGTGAGTTTTCCCACGAGCCGCGCGGTGAGGTCGGGAACGCAATTGCCTACGTCACCTCCGATCCGGGACAGGCGCACCAGTCACCCCGTCCGGTGACCAAGTTCAATGGAACAACCGGTAGCGGTAACTATATCGGCGCCAGCTATAAGTCCTGGGGTTCCTATCAGGTTGAGATGGTCCCCCGCGAGCAGTGGGTCTCCTACTCACCGTTCAAGGCCCCCTCTTATCCTTCAAGCATGAAGCACTACCTGAACCTGGTCACCGATACAAACAACCAGTTCAATGTGTACTATCGTTCCGGTTCGGGAGGCCGCCAGCTCTTCCCATTTAACCGCGGGAAGATTCCTGGAACAGACCTTATCTGGGGAAGCATTATTGTCAACCCGGGACTGAACTACATTGTCGAAGCGGACGACGGCGCGCGCTTCAGCGGTTTTATTTACGGCAACTGGGCCGGATATGAACTCTATCGTCCGGGCGCACCGAAAGATGACGACGACGACAAGAGCAAGTCGGTGGCCGGAGGAGGCCAGAGCGATATGCCGGAAATTCTCCATCCGTCGGAGTACGAGGAGAACGTCGCGATGATGTACGGTTATCCGCTGGTTCCTTCCCGTTGCGTACTTGCCGATCCGGACAAGTACAAGGTGACGATCGAGCAGAACTGCGATGAGATGTTCATCACGATTGAAGCGGAGAATCCGAATCCTTCGGGTCTGAAATTCATCCGCCTTCTGAACGATCGCGACAGCACATTCAATACACGACTGGAGTTCATTGAGCCGGCAAGTGCTCTGGAACTTCGTGAGAAGAACGTTGCGAAGGCACGGATTCGTCTGGTGGCAATCAATCCGCTTCAGGATGCCCAGGGCGTTGTGGAGTTCAAGGATCGTACGCGCGAAGGCCAGGTACAGCGGGTTCGCTTCAAATACGAGGCCGAGCGGGTCACAACGGACCGACCGGACGGCATCGACTTCGGCAGCCTGACGATCAACTTCCCGGCCGGTGAGCAGGCCATCACGTTCACCAATCCGCTGGACAAGGATGTCGTCGTCAAGGAACTGAAGTTCTTCCTCGGCAACCAGGAGTTCGTCATCACGCGTGTTGAGCCGAACTTCGACTGGGAGAGCGGCAAGGATTCGATTGTCCTGAAGACCGGACAGTCGCTCAAGGTCTGGATCGATATCACGCCGAAGGATGAGAACCGGATCTATCAGGATTCGCTGATCGTCGTTCTGGGCTGCGTTCAGGTGTCGGTCCCGCTGCGGGCGGCAACGGTTCAGGCATGTCTCTTTGTTGATGATCTGCCCTTCGGAACATTATCGCCAAATGAAGCGAAAACCCTTCCCTTGAGAATCTGCAATATCGGTAAGGGACGCATTACCTTCCATGACTCAACTGCAACCGGAGGTGGAGCTTTCCTTACGTGGTTACTGACGGAATTCAGTGTCGATCAAACCGACATTGATCTTCTGAAAGCGACCACACTCAATGCAAACGATTGTGTAACCATCAACGTAACGTTCGTGTCGTCCGAGACCGGCAACTTCCGGACTATCGGACGTTTCTGGGCCAGCACACGGGACTGCCGCGACACCTCGGTGTGGACGGCCAAGGTCACAAGCCCGGGACCGGGTATTACTGATAAGAACTGGCACGAGCGGTGGCTTACGGCTCAGAATCCGTGTACAAAGAACGATACGGTACAGCATGAATGGGATATTGAAGTTACCAATACCGGTGATGCAGCTTATACAGTTGACGGTATCGAAATCGTAGCTGACCCAGGTGTGCCGGATAGCATCTTCACGATTATCAATAGAGGTAACGTGACGTCAGGAAAGAATATCGATCCCGGCATTACGGAGAAAGTCCGTGTTGCCTTCAGACCCGATGCTGAGCAAGTGTACCATGCCGTCATCCGGCTGTATTATACCATCGATGGAGTTAAAGATTCTATTGACGGAAACCTGGACGGCATCGGCATCCAGTCGTATGTAGAGATTGGAGATGCTCCGTTCAACCGGATTCTGTTCAAGGGAGCCGGTCTCAATACCGATGCCAACTCGGTAACGCTGACGGCCAGCGGAACCCGCGACGTCAACCTTGACCAACTCCAGATCAATCCGGGTACGCAATTCCGGTTTGCTCCGGCATGGGCAAGCGATCCGGCCAACTCCTGGGCAATGAATGCCGGAGATGGAGACAGGCTGACGATGAAGCCGGGCGAATCGATCGAGATCGACCTCGAGTTTGTCCCGCAGGATGCCGATCCGCTGGTCAAGACGGCAACGATCGACGTCATCGGCGACTTCGCCTACGATGTCTGCTCGGATACTGACTCGACGGGTGACTTGACTGGTGAGGTCTATACGCTGGGTGCGGTTATCTCAGGATGGACGTTCCCGAACATCCTCACCTGTTTCGAGGATGACGGAGTTGTCACAGTGGAGAATACGGGTACCGATGCGATCGAGATCATCAATGTTCTGCAGGCCACTCCGTCCAATCAGAACATTACGGTCGACTTCGAGGGCTTTACGCTGCCGATCACTGTCGATCCGGGCGCAATTCAGCAGATCCCTGTCCACTTCGCACCGAAGGACGCGGGAGCATACGCCGCAACAGTGACGGTAATCGTCGCGGACCTTGACGGAGACGGCGCGGACGACACCCTGCAAGCTCAGGTCGTCGGCGAAGCCCGGATCATCACGATGAACTTCAGCATCGACGAGGGCTATTCGGCCTTCCCGGGTCTGCCGATGACGATCTCGGTGAACTTCACCGGAGAGGGTGCGCCGAACGAGCCGATCGAAGGTCAGATCACGCACTTCTTCGTGCAGGTCTTCTACGACGAGGGCATGATGCTTGTCGACGGCGACAAATTCCGTCTCGGCGAGCAGTTCCCGGAGAGTGACGGATGGAAGATTTCGGAGTTCGAACGTGCTCCGGGCTACATCATCTTCGAGATCCAGAACACGTCGGGCAAGTTCATCGAGGTCAAGGGGGGTGAGGTTGTCGAGATCGACTTCATCACGTTCATTGGTGATACGCTGTCAACGGAACTGCGACCGGAAGCATGGCTTGCTCCGGGAGGCTTCGGCGACAACGCCAACCAGTGTATCAACTTCACGTTTACTCCTGGCGATGCCCGCCTCGACTCGGTCTGCGGTCTGAACTTCCGTCTGATCGAAGCGGTCAACGCGAAGTACTCACCGGGGAACGCTTATCCGAACGTCGCAAGAGACCAGACCGATATCGAGTTCTCGCTCGGTCTGGACGCACACACGACGATCGAGGTCTTCAACCAGCAAGGCAGCAAGGTCGGCGTTCTGGTGGACGAGTATCTGAATCCGGGTACATATCGGGTAACGTGGGATGTCCGCGGACTCCCGACCGGCACCTACTACTACCGGATCAACTCCGGTCACTGGACAGGTATGCAGGAAATAAGGGTACAGAGATAATCCTCTCTGTCCGACTCTCGTAATAGAGGCGGGGACACTCGGAAATACCGGGTGTCCCCGCTTTCTTTTTCCCCTCCCCTTTTCTTGTCTCCTTCTCTCCTCTTCGCTGCTTCATATACCGGACTTTTCTCCCCGTTGTATCTTTGCTTCATGGATACTACATCAACAAGCCCGCTGGCCGCCCGTATCAGACCAACCGGACTTGCAGAGGTTCTCGGTCAGGACCATCTGCTTGGTCCGGGAAAACCGATGCGGCGGATGATCGAAGCCGGTCGGCTCCGGTCGATGATTCTCTGGGGTCCTCCCGGTGTCGGCAAGACAACGATTGCACTGCTGCTGGCACAGGAAATCGGAGCCGGATTTCGTCGCCTTTCAGCAGTTTCCGCCGGCATCAAGGATGTCCGTGAGATCATCGCAGAAGGAAAAAAGCTGGCCGCACAGGGTCGACCTCTCGTCCTGTTCCTTGACGAGATTCATCGCTTCAACAAGGCGCAACAGGATGCGCTTCTCCCGGCGGTCGAGGAGGGATGGATCGCGCTGATCGGCGCCACAACCGAGAACCCGTCGTTTGAAGTGATACGCCCCCTCCTCTCCCGCTGCACCGTCTTCACACTGAATCCTCTCTCTTCCGATGCGCTTGATGAGCTTATTGAAAGAGCCATGCGACTGGAACCGAAGCTTCGGAATGTTGAGATCGCCGATCGGGAATTGCTGAAAC
>CAMLOB010000219.1 GCA_946481475.1 uncultured Chlorobiota bacterium
GAATTTCCGCCGGGGGGAGTGGAAAAACTCCGGTGGTCCGCGAACTTGTTCGTGAGCTTCAGGATGAATACTATCTTGTGGTTCTTTCCCGGGGATATGGTCGGAGCGAAAAAAAAGATATGATGTGGCAGGGGGGGGAGCATCCGTTTCCCGCTCCCGACATGATCGGGGATGAACCGGCATTGCTGGCGAGAACGCTCAGGAACGGACTGATTGTTGTCGGGAAAGACCGCGGGAAACTGCTGGTCCGTCTGATAAAGGAACGTTCTTTCCCTCCGAAGACTCTGATCCTTCTCGACGACGGGTTTCAGCACTATCGTCTGCAGCGTGATCTGGATATCGTGGTGATCGATGAGAAGACGGCCGCGGAACGCTTCACTCTTCCGGCCGGTTACCTCCGTGAGCCCTGGAGTGTCCTGCAGCGGGCAGACGTTCTGCTGATTTCGGGAGAGAAGGGGAGACGAAGAGCCGAACGTTACGGTCCGGAACGTGTGCTGACTCTTCAGGTTACCCACCACGGCGGGAAGATCCGGCATTGGCGTTCAGGACACGAATACGACGGACGGAACCGACCGGTCCTGCTGGTGACCGGTATCGCCCGTCCTGAACGGGTGGCAAACTCGTTGAGAGAAGAGGGAACGAAGATCGCCATACATCGAAAGTTCCGTGACCATCACCGCTACAGCCGAAGCGATGTGGCGGCACTGGTCGAAGAGGCGAGAGCCAACGGCATCGAAGCTATTGTCACGACCGAAAAAGACGCCGTGAAGCTGGAAGCCTTTCCGGAACTGGAGGAACTGCTGTATGTGCTTCCGCTTCGGACGAAGTTCGGTAACCGGAGCGAATTCCTTGCACTTGTTGAGCGCATTGAACGGGAAAAACGTAATCTTCAGGAACAGGAAGAGGGTTGAGCTCTCAATCGCTCAATCCGTACTATAGAAGAACCATGAGCATCACAATCGGCCTTTCACGCGGGAGCGGATCTCCCAAATATGAAAACTACTGGAACTGGATCCGCAAGGAAGAACCGGAGGCGAGAATCATCGACCTCTATACGGAAGAGGATATGGAGAGCGTCCTCCCGGAACTGGACGCATTGATCGTGACCGGAGGGGGAGATATCCATCCCGGGGAATACAACCGACCCGATGCACTCGACCTCTGTGACGGTATCGATCCGGAGCGGGATCGTCGTGAACTTCGGGCAATCGAGTATGCCTTTGCCCGGAAGTTGCCGGTTCTCGGCATCTGCCGGGGACTCCAGATCGTCAATGTCCATCTCGGAGGAACATTGATTCCCCACCTGCCGGCCGATCCGCGCATCGGGGATTTCCACGGAACGATTGACGGCAACGACAATTCCCACGAGGTTGTCGTCGAACCCGGATCGCTTCTCTCCCGGGCATCGGGTGCATCTGAAGGAATCGTCAACTCTTCACATCATCAGGGGATCGGAGATCTGGCCGAGACGCTCACCCCGTCGGCCTATTCCCCCGACGGATTGATCGAGGCGGCCGAATGGCTGGAGCCGGAACAGCGGTCCTATCTTCTTGCCGTGCAGTGGCATCCCGAGCGTATGGAACCGGGAAGTCCGCTGGGAGCCCACCTGCTGGAACAGTTCCTGATCGAAGCCCACAGCTCGCGCATCTATCGGGCCACAACACCTCCGGAACCGAAGCCTGAGCCGGACGAAATCGAAATCAGCAGCGACGATGATGAGAAGAAAGGAAAGGGAGGGGAAGGGGATTCGTTGTTGCCGATTATTCAGTAGGAATCCGGTTCAAAGAAATTCGGTTCAAAAGGAAAAATGCAAAATTCAAAAAGGGGAGAACTGTCCAGCCTCTTTCCTTTTGAACTTCTTGAACCTTATCCGAAGAACCGATTCTGCTCCTTTCGCATCTCCCGCAACAGATATTTCAGGTGGAGGTTCTCCGACTTTTCGGCCATCGGGACGTAATAGTCGATGGTCTCCTTCACATACTTGTAGGGATTGCGCTTCAGGTTGAACTGGATGCAGCGGAGATTATCCAGCCGGTCGGCAAGCTTCACGATGCGGCAGTCGTCGGTGCTGTTCTGCAGACGCTGCACATACTCCTGATCGATCTTCTCCCGCAACGGTCCGTCCTTGATCCCGATCTCCTTCGTCAAGGTGTCGACGATGTAGGCAACATATTCGCCGAAGTTGTAGCTGATGACCTCCGGCGTCAGGATGTCCGAGTCCTCGAGCGCATCGTGCAGAAGAGCCGCGCAGAGAAGATCGGCATCGGCGATGCCAAGCTCATCCAGAAGAATTTTCGCCACGCGCGACGGATGCCAGAAGTAGGGGGTGCCGTCATTTCGTTGCTGGAACTGGTGAACGTTCTGCGCCATCTCGAATGCGGAGTTGATCCGGTTCAGCTCTACCGATCCGATCAGTTCGGTCAGCCGTTCGGCCAGTTCCGTCTTCGAAAGAAATGTCTGGTTATACTTTGGAGTCTGGTTCTTCAACATGCGATCATGATTCAATCAATTCGCGCGCGGCGCGAATACTCGATTCGGTAATGTCCTCACCACTGACCAGTTTGGCCACTTCACGGGTGTGTTCTTCAGGATCCAGTCTTCGCACACGCGTGACGGTGCGTCCTTCTCGTTCGTATTTCTCGACAACGTAGTGATGTCGGCTCATCGCTGCGATCTGCGGAAGATGGGTGATGGCGATGATCTGATGATAGTCGGCCAGGTTCCGCATCGCCGTTCCGACCTTCGTGGCGATCCGTCCGGAAATTCCGGTGTCGATCTCGTCGAAGACCAGCAGAGGAAGACGGTCGTTCTTTGCCAGAATGGTCTTCAATGCCAGCATTACCCGACTGATCTCTCCTCCGGATGCGGTCCTGGCCAGCGGTTTCGGAGCTTCGCCGAGATTTGTAGAGATAAAAAACTCCACGGTGTCGATGCCGTCGCCGTGTGCCTGGTACCACTGACCGTCGAAACAGAGAGCATTGTCGGCCCCGGCGGCTGTTTCATGTTGTCCGATATGGACATGAAACTCCCCATGCTCTATTCCGAGTTCCCGAAGGACCTCGACTATCGCACGTTCCACCTTTCCGGCAATCTCTTTTCGCTTCCGCGAAAGGCGCATACCGAGGTCGCCGACCGCCTCCTGGGCCTGGCGTAATTCCTTCCGCTTCCGTTCGATCGTCGAGTCGTAATTCCGTGCAAGAGCAATCTCCCTGGCGATCTTCTCACGGTATTCAAGCAGAGCTTGAAGTGTTCCGCCGAACTTTTTCCGCAAACCACTCAGGGCGTGAAGGCGTTCGCGCATCTCTTCAAGTTCTTCCGGTGCAAAGTCAATGTTGACCGAATAGCGTTGCAACGTCTTGGCGATCTCCTCGACGACGACGATGGTGGAGAGACATTCGTCCCGGCGTTCGGAGAATTCCGGATCGATCCCCGCAAGCTGATCCAGCATCGTCCGCGCCCGCAGCAGCTTGTCCCGGACCGAATCATTCTCTTCGTAAAGGAGGGAGTGGAGTCCGTTGACCAGCTCATAGACCTGTTCGCTGTTCTCGCGGATCTTCAGTTCCCGCAGCAGCTCTTCCTCTTCGTTCGGTTGCGGATCGACCGCATCGATCTCCTGAAGCTGGAAGGCATAGAACTCTTCCTTCTGCCGAAGCTCCGCCTCGCGTTTCATCAGCGAGCGGAGTTCGGCCGCATGGCGTTGAACTACCTCGTAATCGGTCCGGTAATCGTTGACCATTCCCTGGAGTCCGCCGGCGTTGTCGAGCAGGTGAATGTGGGTGTCGGATCGCAGCAGCGTCTGGTGATCGTGCTGACCATGCAGATCGATCAGGAAATCACCGACTTCCTTTAACAGGGTGATCTGCGCCGGCGAATCGTTGATAAAGGCGCGTGATCCTCCTCGAGCCGATATTTCCCGTCGGACAATCAGTTCGTCGTCGTCCTCATAACCGTGTTCCTGCAGAATAGCATGAACGTAATCGTTTGAACTGATCGAAAAGAAGCCCTCAACCACAGCCCGGTTCGCTCCCTGCCGCACGTCCTCGCTCGATGCCCGCTCTCCGAGCAGCAGACCCAGCGCATCGATCAGGATCGATTTCCCGGCACCGGTCTCACCCGTAATGATGTTCAGACCGGCCGAAAAGTCGACGGCAAGCTCATCGATGATCGCGTAATCCCGTATGTAAAGGCGCTTGAGCATCAGGACAATTCAAAAGGAAAAAATCAAAGTTAAAAAACGGGAGCAGGGAGGAACTCCAAAGGAAAAATCAAAGTTAAAAAACGGCGGATCAGACCAGACTTTTCCGGATTCTCCTTTTGAATTTTCATTGTGTCTTTTGGACTGTTCAACTCTTCTCCTCTCTGAACTGGGTCTCCTTGTAGGCCGTGAAGAGTCCCTTGACCTTGTTCCGCTGATATTTTCCCGTTGACGTCACCGGTATCTCCTCACCGAAGAGGACGACTTTCGGTCGCTTGTGGAAGGGGAGATGCTCGGCGCAGAACGTCAGCAGGTCCTCCTCGCTCAGCGATGCGTCGGCCTTCCGGACATAGGCTCCGACCTCTTCGCCGTACCAGGAGTTCTCGAAGGCGACGGCGATGCCGGCCTCAACCCCGGGGTGGCTGTTCAGAACCTCGTCGATCTCCAGCGGAGAGAGGTTGACCCCACCACGGATAATCAGTTCCTTCAACCGACCGGTAATGAAGAAATAATCGTTTCCGGCATCATCCTTCAGAAAGAATCCTTCATCTCCGCTGCGGAACCATCCATGAGTGAAAGCATTTCTGTTTGCCTCCTCGTTGTTGTAGTAGCCGGGCATCACGTTATGGCCGCGGATAACGATCTCACCCCGCTCTCCCGGAGGCACGACATTCCCTTGCTCGTCGTGAATCGCCATCCGGTTCTGCGGGATCGGTACGCCGATGCTCGGGAATCCGTGGCGCGTCAGCCAGTCGCGGCGCTCCTCATCGGAGAGACCGGTCGGCAAGAAACAACTATAGCATGTGGTCTCCGAAAGACCGTAGCCGTGGATGATCGGTATGCCGTACTGCTCCTCGAATCGCTCGGCAAGTTCGCAGGTGAGGGGACCGGCACCGCAGATGATGTGACGGAAAGCCGAGAGATCCAGAGAAGACGTGTCGATTCCGGCACTGCACAGATAGGCAAGCAGAGTAGGGACCACCGAGACGACTTCCACCCCCTCGTCGGCAATGCGACTGAAGAATGTCCCGCTCTGGAACTTCCTGTTCAGTACAACGCTCCCTCCGGCGAACATCGGCGTCACCAGCGTGACGACCGTTCCGTTGACGTGATGGATCGGCAGCACGCACATCATACGGCTGTCGGGCGTGATGCCGTGCCAGGCGGAGATGCCGTCGGCGTCGGCGATCAGGTTGCCGTGTGTCAGAAGAACTCCCTTCGGCGCTCCTGTGGTTCCGCTGGTGTAGACGATCAGGCATTCCTTGTCGAGCAAGTGACGGCGGGGGAGGAGAGGAGGGGCGGATGTGCCGTTGCGGAGAATCTCGTTATAGTTTTCGAACCAGACGGTATCGTCCTTCCGCCCGGCAAGATTACCGCACGCAACGATAGTCCGCAGCCCGGGAAGCTCCGGTGACAGTCCTCTGATCCGATCCAGATATTCTGCCCGAACGAAGGCCAGGGCCGATGCGGAGTTGTTCAGGATGTAGACGATCCGCTCATCATCCTCGCCGACATTGATCGGAACGACCGTTCCGCCGAGCATCCAGACGGCGAAGTACTGGACAACGGTCTCCCAATGGTTGTGGGCCACCGTCGCCACGCGCGAACCTCGCGTGATTCCCTCGGTCAGGAGAAAGCGGGCCGTGGCATTGACCAGATCGAAGAACTGCCCCCGGGTAAACTCGGTTCGGTTTCCCTCTTCATCGTACCAGACCAGCCAGATCTTTTCCGGTGCTTCATCCCGCCGTTCCAGAAGAAGATCGCCAAGCGACGTGTAGTCGGTTTCCAGTCCTGAAAAGGGGATACCCCGTACGGAACGGGCCTGAGCGATCAATTGCTGCAAATCGGACATATCTACCGAGAATCAAATAATTGAGAAGATGCACCCACCGCCCCCCGAAGCATCACATCCCGGTTCGGAGTGTCGGGCGGGAAGTGGCGAAGAGAACTAAGATACAAGGAGTTCGATTCAAAAGGAAAAGTGCAAAATTCAAAAACGGAGCGGAGAGGACGCTTCTGCAGATGTACCACAAAAACACAAAGGGCACGAAGAGACCACAAAGGTCATCGTCCGGTCTCTCTCCATGTACAGGTTGAATTCCGAATTGCTCTCTGTTCCGTAACTTCTCTCCGTAAAAACGGCAAGAGTTACCGGTCCGGAATTATGAAGGAAGACATCACCGAAGAGATTACACAACAGGCAGCGCTGATTCGCCAGGGAAATCGCCTGGCCGTCACACGGGGAATCACCCGTATCGAGAATGAACGTCAGGGGTGGACTGCGCTCCTTTCCACCCTATATAAACATACCGGCAGAGCGTATCGCGTCGGCGTGACCGGTCCTCCCGGTGCGGGGAAATCGACGATCACGCAGAAGCTGATCGCACACTACCGTTCAACCGGAAAGAAAGTGGGGGTGATTGCGGTCGATCCGACTTCACCTTTTACCGGAGGGGCGATCCTGGGGGATCGCGTCCGGATGCAGTCGGAGTCGATGAACGAAGGGGTGTTTATCCGTTC
>CAMLOB010000220.1 GCA_946481475.1 uncultured Chlorobiota bacterium
ACCACGGGTGAAGGGATATTCTCCCGGTCTCTCCTCATCTCCGCATCCCTCTTCCGGAAGGAGGTAAGGGGGGATCTCAATCCCCGAATCCGTTCTGAAAATCTCTTTGCGTTCGTTCGGCATGATGGCAGTAATATCTGTTCTATTCCTCGCCTGTTTCCCTCTTCTGAATTTATTATAGAGTCGGCGTGTGAAGTATGATAGTGGAGAAGGAATACCCCTTGGTGATTCTTTGTGCTCTTGGTGTTTTGGTGGTTATTCTCTCACGGATGATCTCTCTTCAGAGACCATCCATTCCCATCCCATTTGAACCGCGACCTCTATAAAAGGCAAAACTATCACATTGAGGGGGGACGACCAACCTGCAGCCCCCGGTCCGTTTGTTCCGCTTCGTCGCATGTTCGCTGTGAACCAATCACACGCGGCCTGTGTTTCGGAGGGAAGAGATCATTCACAGGGAGAAAGAAGGAATGAATTACGATCTGATCGTCATCGGCACGGGTGCCGCCTCGGCTGCGGCTTCGATTTGCCGGAAGGAGGGATGGAAGGTCGCGATTATCGATTCCCGGCCGTTCGGCGGAACCTGTGCGCAGCGGGGGTGCGATCCGAAAAAGGTGCTGGTCGATGCGGCCCGGGTATTGCACGAGGCCCGGCGGATGCAGGGACGGGGGATCGACCCGGCAGGACTGAAGATCGACTGGAAGGAGCTGATGGATTTCAAGCGAACGTTCGTCGAGGATATTCCGCAGAGGACCGAAGAGAAGTATCGGGAGGAGGGGATCGATGCCTTTTACGGCCGGGCCCGCTTCGTGGGAGAGCGGACGATCGAGGTGGAGGGGGAGCGGCTTTCGGGAAAGAAGATCGTGATCGCCGCCGGAGCAAAGCCGACTCCGCTCGGCATCGAAGGGGAGGAATTGCTGACGACGAGCGACCGGTTTCTGGAACTGGAAGAACTCCCTTCATCCCTCATCTTTGTCGGCGGGGGCTACATCTCGTTCGAGTTCGCCCACCTTGCCGCCCGGCTCGGGGTGAAGGTCCGCATCCTGAACGACACGTCCCGTCCCCTGGCGGGGTTCGATCCCGATCTGGTCGACCTTCTCGTCCGGGCCTCGCATCGTTCCGGTATCGACATCGAGTCGAACGCAAAAGTCATCGGTATCGAGAAGCGGGGAGAAGGATTGCAGGTTCACGTCGAGATGAAGGAGGGAACCCGGACGTTCGATGCCGGGTGTGTGGTCCACGGAGCCGGGCGTGTCCCTGCAATCGATGATCTTGATCTGGAAAAGGGAGGGATCCGGTACGGGAAGAAAGGCATCTTTGTCAATCCCTGGCTCCAGTCCGTCTCCAACCCCGACGTCTACAGTGCCGGCGACTGTGCTGCAAGCGGCGGGCCTCCGCTGACGCCCGTGGCCGCCCGGGAGACCCGGATCGCCGCTCACAATCTGCTCCACGGAAACAGCCGGGAATTCAATCCTGCGGCCGTCCCGTCGGTTGCCTTCACCATCCCTCCGATTGCCGCCGTCGGACTGTCGGAAGAGGAGGCGAGGGAGAAGGAGGGAGAGGTCGTCGTGCGTTTCGAGGAGACGGCCGACTGGTACGGTGCGCGTCATCTCGGCGAGACCTGCTCGGCCCACAAGATCATTCTCGGCCGGGAGGGGAAGAAGATCCTCGGCGCCCACCTTGTCGGCCCCCACGCCGATGAAGTCATCAATATCTTCGCCCTGGCGATACGCTCCGGCCTCGGAGTCGACGATCTTCAGGACGTGATGTTCGCCTATCCGACCGGGGCTTCCGATATTCCGTACATGCTTCCATAACATGAGGGGGAGGCCGCATTGCGACTCTCCCCCGCCGTTCGTCTCAGAGGGCTTCTTGAAAGTAGCCTGTGTGCTCCTGTGGTCTGAGCAGTCACAGACAAGCATCAGGGAAATGCTCTACCACTTGGTGATTCTTCGTGCTCTTGGTGTCCGCTGCGGCGGATGGTGGTCGATCTCACCATCCGCCGCGGTCTTTGATGCGCCGTGGCGTGCCGACACAAAGGATGCCAGGTACCACGAAGCACAGAGACTTCTGCAATTCGTCACTTTTAAGAGACCCTCTCAGGATCAGAAGCCCGTCGAAGTCTGCCTCTAAGGAATCACAAACTTTCCTGTAATCGCTTCTCCTTCCGATGTGAAGCGATAGAGATAGATCCCCGAAGGGAGGGAATGCAGATCAAGCGTCAGAGGTGAGCCGTCATAGGTTCCGGTCGCCGCTATCCGTCCCAGTCCGTCATACAGCGTCAGCGATGCCCGCGTTTCCTTCTCCAGTGAGAAGAGGAACGCTCCGTTGCCGAGCGACGTGATCGATGCGGCTGCGGTTCTTCCCCCATCATCCTCCACTCCGGCAACCGGCGCCGACTTCCGGGCGACGATGCCCGGGTAGCCGACCGCATAAAAGAACCCGTCCTGCACGATTGCGTTGGTGAAGTCGATCTCCGGCGTCAGATACTCGATGCTCCAGTTCTCCCCGCCGTCGGTGGTCCATGCCATCGTGCTTGCCGAGCCGACCGCCAGTCCCTGTCCGTCCGGCGTCATGTCGACCGCTCCCAGCGTATGTGTTGCGTTCGTCGAGGTCAGGATCGTTCGCCACGTCTCGCCGGCATCGGTCGTCTTCAGCACCCGGTTGCTTGGTCCTTCGGCGTCGTAGACGAGCATGATCCCTTCCCGTGCGTTCATGAAGTCGATGGAGGAGACCGTCAGTATTCCGGCATATTCCTGGATCACCTGCCATGAAGCTCCGCCGTCGACCGAACGATAGAGTTTATCCGGAGCAAAGAAGTTCTGTCCTTCCCCGGCGACCGCGTAGGCCGTGTCGGGATGCGGGGCGGCGACCATGACGAAGACGTCGCCGGTTCCGGTCGGCGTGGGCGTCCAGCTCTTCCCGGCGTCGGTGGTCTTCAGGATCGCACCGTTGTATCCTCCGCCGTAGCCGGTCGTCCGGTCGGCGAATTCCACCTCGTAGATGCCGAAGGAACCCTGATAGGTGTTCTCGTCGCTCCAGGTTTTCCCTCCGTCGGTGGTGTTCCGGATAAGTGCGCAGGTGCAGGACTGATCGTGGCCGGTGATGACGCCGTTAAGCTCGTCGGCGAATTTGATCGAGAAGAGATAGGTGCCGGGGATCGATTCGATCTCCCAGGATGCTCCTCCGTCTGTCGTCCGTCCCAGCACTCCCCGCTCGGCCCCCCAGCCGACGGCAAAGCCGGTGGAAGGGGTCAGGAAGTGAGCGTCGAATATCGTCTCCGGTACCCCGAGCGATATGTTGTCCCACTGTCCGAAGCAGGGGAGAGTGCAAAGCGTTCCGAGAATGACCGACAGGGCATGAGTGCGCAGTGGTTTCATTGTTGTAATCCTCCGATATCGATAGAGTTGATAATCTGCTGACTGATGAGAGCCGGTTCCGGGAAGGGTGTCCGACCGGTCCGGTTATCCGAGCCGAACCGGCTCTCGCGGAGCAAGGATAGAGGAGGGGGAGAGCGTCGACAAACCGCACCGGCTCTTCGTGAAGGTTCCCTTCCCGGAGGCGATCGGTCCGTTCCGTCGGTTCCGGAGTCTTTGGGGCCGATTCCGTGCGGCAATCCTCCCGGTTCTCTCCCCCTCGTTCACGATTTGACGAAGAATCCCGATAACGGTCGCTTTTTTTTCAACGCTTCGAACTGTCGGGCGAAAGTGGTGGGGATTCCGGGTAACCCCGATTGATATTCAGGGGTATGTTGAAGCCGTAAAATGAAGGCAGGGGGGCATAACGACCGACAAACAATTCCGAATCCGGTGAACCATTCCGACGATCTCTTCAATCTTGTCCATTCCCTGACGCGGCAGGAGAAGCGGTACTTCAGACTCCTGGCATCGATGCAGCGGGGAGAGAAGAAGTATCTGCGTCTGTTCGAGGCGATCAGTGTCCAGAAGGAGCATGACGATGAACAACTTCGCGCGGCGTTGTGCGATGAAGGGGGGAGTGAACATCTGCACGTTGCCAAACGCTATCTGTTCGATATGATCCTGAGATCCCTCCGGCTCTACCGCGAGAAGAACATGCCCCCCCTTCGCACGCAGAACCGGTTGCGCGAAGTTGAGATCCTGTACGAAAAGGGATTGATGAAACCGGCCCGCAAACTCTGGAGGAAAGTCCGGGAGGAAGCCGAGTATAACGGGAACTATCTTGCCATGCTGATAGCTCTGGAACAGGAGGAGAAGTTATGCCGGGGGGGGCGGGGGATCTCCGCGACCGAGTTTCAGAAGCGTCGGGAACAGATGCTGCTGCGACTCGAACGCCTCTGTCGGCTGGACTATCTCAACCGTCGCGTACTGGAGGTTCTGACCGATCATGGCGACGTCTGCAAGCGAAAGGAGATGCTGCGGGAAGTTGTGGAAGATCCTCTGTTCCACGAACTGCCGGAAGGGGAATCGTTCAACTACAGGGAACTCTTCTTCCACACCCGGGCCCTCTACTATTTCGGTCTGCGCCGGTACCGGGAGAGTCTGGAAGAACTTCTGCGTTGCAACGAATGTTTCGAGGATGATCCTTCCTTGATCAGTCGATTTCCGGAAGTCTACGTCAAGCTGCTTGGAAACCTGATTACCGTGCTGACACGATCAGGCGATTCCCGATCGGGAGAGATACTGACGGAGCTGGGTTCCCGGGTCGCTTCCGTCCTCTGCGCGTCGCGTTGTCCGGTGTCGGTTGCCGGCAAGCTTCGCGTACGCATCCTGCATTACCGGCTGACCCATCACGCCCGCTTCGGAGAGTTCGGGGAATGTGTTGCCCTGACAGCAGAGGCGGAGGAGAATATCGAGCGTTTCGGTCCGTATGCCGACCGGTTTGACGTGGCGCATATCCTGTACTTTCTCTCCTGTGCCCGGTTCATGCAGGGAGACTACAGAGGGGCCCGGGAGTATGAGGAGCGCATCATGGTCGGCAGGGAGCCGCGCGCGGGGAAACCCTTCTATCGATTCCTCCGGCTCTACGCTCTGATCCTTTCGTTTGAACTCGGGGAGATCGACCGGATGGAAAACATTCTGCGCCGCATCGAACGCTCCTTTGCCCGACGGGAGGCCGTTCCGGCAATCGAACTTCTGCTCCACTCATTCTTCCGGGACCATCTGCGCCTTGCCGACCGGCGGAAACGTGTCGAACACCTCCACCGGCTTGCCGTAGAAGCCGCCGGACTTGAAGGGGATGCCGGAAGTCATTACTATCTCCAGTATTTCGATGTCGGCAGTTGGCTGCGGAGGAGACGTCAAAAAGAGCGGGAATAGGCTTCCGACCTCCTGCCGATCATGGCTGATATATTGATGGAGTCCGCATGGTCCGCCTCTACTCGACCACTACCCGCCCGGTCTTCACCAGATCTCCGCTCTGCAGACGCAGCCAGTAGACGCCTGATCCGGAGGGGGCGGCGTTCCATTCCACCATATAGTTTCCCGCTTCCAGTTCCCGATCCACCAGCACGCCGATTCTGTTTCCCCGCACATCAAACACGTCCAGCCGGATCGGACCGTCGAGGCCGGTGCTGAAGGCGATGCGTACGTGTTCTCCGGAGGGATTCGGCAGGGCCTGGGGAACGGTGTACTTGCCGGCGATCAGTTCGATCAGACGGAAGTTCAATCCGCAGATCGTGTCCAGCCGTGCATGTCCGGCCTCGGTGATGATGTCGACACAACCGTGCGACGTACCGAGACGGAATTCCAGTCCGGTCTCCGACATGGCTCCCAGATAGAGGGCTCCGGCAAACCGGAGCAGCGTTCCGTCCCCGGCCAGCTCCTCACTTGCAGGAGCGGTCAATATGATGTGAAGATAGCCGGGAGAGACCGTCTCTATCGAAACGTTCCAGCCTTCGAGCAATGTCCCTTCCAGCAGACGTTCAATCGAGTTGACGTCGAGGTACATCACTCCCGGATCATACTCCAGTTCAAATTGAATGTCGGATATTCCCGAGCCGGGAAGAATCTCGTCGATCTCCACAGCAATCTCCAGTTGTTCTCCGATCAATGCGCGGTAGTCCCGGGCGATTCGCGAACGTAGGGTCAGTTTGTCGCCGGTATGGACGGTGACCGTATCAAACGCTTCGCAGCCGGTCGTCACGTCGGTCACCTGCAGGATATAGGTTGTTGTCTCCGATGGTGAGGCAATCGGATGTGGAGCGTTCGGATCGTCCAGTCCCTTGTCGGGTCTCCACTGATACCGGAGTCCCGGCTCCCCGTCTCTCCCCCCCAGAAGAGCCGTTCCGCCGAAGCAGAATGCGGTGTCTTTTCCGGCGTCGGCAATCGGGAGGTTGTGGATGATGACCGTGACCGAATCTATCGCAAAGCATCCGGTCTGCTCATCGGTTACCAGTAATTCGTATGTGGTGGTCTCCATCGGAGAGACGAGCGGACGGGGATCCTCCGGATCACTGAGTCCGGGTGCGGGCGTCCACTGGTAGCGGAGTCCCGGCTCCCGGCTACGTCCTCCCAGAAGAGCCTCCCCGCCGATGCAGAATGCGGTGTCTCTTCCGGCATCGGCAATCGGGGCATCGTGGATGACGACTCTGACCGAGTCGGTCATTGTACAGTTGGTTTGCAGGTCGGTTACCAGCAGGGTGTATGTTGTCGTTTGGGTGACCAGCGCAACCGGACGTGGAGCGTTCGGATCGTCCAGTCCCTTGTCGGGTCTCCACTGATACCGAA
>CAMLOB010000221.1 GCA_946481475.1 uncultured Chlorobiota bacterium
CGAGTCCGGCGTGCAGTAGCGGGTTGGCTTCGTAGAAGGCCACGCGATCATTATCCGCCTGTCCGATATCGGGGTCGAGGATCTGCGCCGCGTAACAATCCAGCAGGTTCTCGCCCGACACGTTCTCGATCTCGTACTGAAGAACAACGACGTTCTCCCGCAGATCTCCCTTCTTCCAGGCGTAGACGTTCTGATGGATCTGCAGCCCGAGCGGATAGCCGAGCGCCCGGGCCGGCTCTACGCCGATCTCATACTCCGAGAGATCCCCGTCATGGTAGTAACTGAAGAACTGCTCATGAACGCCGGACATGAATGCCGGCCGATCGAAGCCTCCCTGATTGTAGGTGAACGTGCCGGGGTAGAAGGGCGTTGCCGTCTCGCCGGCCCGCAACCACAGGGGCCACACCGGAAGACCTTGGGTCGGATTGTAGGTGCCGTCGGTCCGGTCATGCTCCACCGAGTGGTAGAGAATCGGTTGTATTGTCGTCGGCGGTTGAATGTTGCGGTATTCTCCCGGAACCGCCCAGCTCCTTCCGGAGTTCGGATTGTAGGTGATGAAGCTGAGACTTTTCTCCTCGAAGGTGATTCCTCCGTCGGTTGAGACCGGCTTCCTCGCTCCGAACCAGAGTCCGCTGCCGAAGAGGTAGCGTTTGTCCGATCCCCGCGGCACCCTCATGCCGGATTCCCCTCTGGCTATGTCTAGACCGAAGATGCCGTAATTCGACGTGTAGAATTCCACGTTGCTGATCTGACTCTTCTTGTTTTCAAACGGAAGCTGCTGTGCTTCGGCTTCCGGCGGACTCCCTCCCCGGAGGAGCAACAATCCGCAGGCGATAAAAAGAAAGCGTTTCATATCGACATTCCTTTGTGGTTATGGTTATTGAGTGCGTGTAGTTGACCGGTCAAAAAAATTCTGATGATGATGCGGGGGCTACCATGTTTCGAGATGGAGGCGGAAAATCCCGTCTTCTACCCGAACATCTCTGCCCGACTTCTGATCGTAGGCCGTAAAGTGGAAGCGGCCGACGAGGACGCCACGGGTTGTGTCGATGGCCAGCACCCGTATCTCCCCTTCCTGCTGAGTGGGGGTCGTCACGAACTCCTCTTTCCCCTGATCTGTCCGTTGTTCATACCGTCCTCCGTATTCGGATGAGAGAGAGGGATCGACACGTTTCGGCAGACGGTAGGGGTCGGATATCGGATAGGTGCCGGGTTCCCGGATGTCGTCCATGCGAAGTGCCAGGGCTTCGTATGAGTATCCGTCGGGATCATAGGCCGTTCCCTGCACGCTGAGATACCAGGCGTCGGCCACGTTCCGGTTGTAGAAAATCGGCCGGATCAATTCGCTGGTGAAGCTGACCGGTCGACCATCCACGTTGGCGAAGAGCGTGTCGGTCTGTTTGCCGAGAAACGGTTCGCTGAGAAGAATCGAGTCGATGTCGACCGGAATGAACCGTCGCTCGGTATCCACCGATAGCGGATCGCCGCAGGAGCCGATCACGCATCCGATCAGCAGCAGGCCGCACAGTTCCCGGGAGAATCTGCGGAGGGAAGGACGCGATGTATGTCGTCGGTTGTTCATTGGTTCAAAAAAACGGTGGATTATGGATTGATCGAAATTCCCAGGTGCCCGTTCAGATTTGTGCTCGTGTGAAGCTGCCCGCGGAACGAAGTCCAGAGAAGCCAGGAGGTAATGCCGCCGTTGATCCGGAGGTGATCGCTGATGCCGTACTCAAGTCCAAGTCCTATCGTCCCGACAGGACCAAGCTCCGTCCCGCCGCCGCCGATCTCCGCTGTCCCGGTGATGCGGTCGGTCGCAAAGATGCGGGGGGCGATGTATGCCCGTCCGTAGAAGAGGGCCGGGGACTGTTCGATGATCGTATCGTTCGGCGCCCCTCCGGTGTTCGTGTGGTAGACCTGTGAGAACCGGGTCATGCCGACGGCCGTGCCGAACCGGGTCGGCAGTCCGATCCGTTCCAGTCCGATGCTTGCCCCGACTTCCCGATCGACCATGAGGTTACCCGATCCGTCGAGTCCCTGCACGTCCGGAAGGGATGAGCGGAAGAACTGTCGCATCTCCAGTCGCCACGGGCTGCTCTGACGGTCCGGACTCTGCTGTGCAAAGGGTACGGTGCCGATTCGTTCGCGATCTTCCCTGGCTTGCATCTGGTGTCCGGACGGGGCGACGGCTGTCAGCCGTTCGGGAACCGGGCGCAACATCCGATCATCTCTCTCTTCTCCATCACGCATCCTGCCTCTCTCCTCCGGCTCCTCTGTTCCCGAACGCAACCGCTCATTCTCCCCCTGAAGCACGATCACCATCATCCGTTCCCGTTCCAGCAGTTGCCGAAGTTCTGCAATCCGTTCTTCCAGTACAGCGGTCCGATTCCGATCGGAAGTCATGACAGGTGCTTCCTGAAGCGACGCATCCTGCTCGGCAAGGATGGTGGAGTGAAGCGATCCGGAATGTTCGGATCGATACGGAGTTCCGGTATCATCCACGACGGCAACCTGACGATCTGCCTCGCCGGAGGCCAGGTGCAGACCGGCGAGCAGACCGCCGCCGATTCCGAGAAGAAGCATGAGAAGAAGGGGAAGATAGCCGGATCTGTTCCGTTCACGCGACGTTCCGGTTCCCACTGCGGCTGCGGCGATGGTCGGAGCACTCCCTTCCGGTGTGTTGAACCGGCTCCAGATCCCCTCGGCCGTCGACTTCGAAAGAGGAAGGGAGGAACCGGAGCGGAGCAGCTCGCGCGAGAGGCGAATCTGTTCCAGCAGCGCTCCCCGTTTTTCCGGAGAGACTGCAAGCACATGCATCAGTTCTCCTACCTGGTTGTCGTCGGTAAGTTCACCGTGGAGCAGTGCGGTAATCTGATGGTTCGTATTCATCGCTCGTTATGAAATTGGTTCGGAGTCGTCATCGTTCATAATCGGTTCGAGAAGATCGCGCAGCATCTGTTTCCCCCGGTAGATTCTGTTCTTCACGATACTCTTGCTGATCTTCAGAGTCTGTGCGATCTCCTCGTAGCTGTAGCCCTCGTATTCGCAGAGGAGGATTGCTTCACGGTAATGCTCGGGCAACTTCAGCAGAGCCTTGCGCACATGGTCCTGAACGTCGGTTGCGGTCGCGTCAAATTCGTAGTGGAGATCGGTTTCCGGAGAGAGTGTCGACCGCCTGCGGATCATATCGAGATGATTCAGGCATCGGGTGCGGGCTATGGTGAAAAGGTAGCCCCGTACGCTGTACATCGGTTTCCCTTCCCGGCAGGCGCCCAGCAATCCGATGAAGGCTTCCTGATGGATATCTTCGGCCGCTGCATTCTCCCCGATCATCAGCAGACAGAAGCGAAAGACTTTTGAGCCGTACCGCTCGAAGAGAATCCGGAATGCCCGTTCGTCACCCTCTCCGGCCCGTGCGGCAAGTTCCTGTTCTTCAAGTTCGGTATTGTGTGTGGCCACGATCATTCCTGTTCCGTCAACCGATTACATGACAAGAACAAACCAGTCGGGAAAAGTTCTCGTTGCTTCCGATCTTTTTTTTCTCCCGGATGGAGAACGGATTCCTGCCGACGGAAAATACTGCTGCACGGTTCCGTTCGCCTCTTTGCTTGTCAACCTTCCCCAGGTAATCGATTCCTCTCTGCGACCGCATCGCAGACGTCACTTTGAACTTCACTTCGCTTGATGATTTATCCGGAGTTCCGACCGGGATCACAGAGATGAATGCGCAGACCTTCGGGAGCATCGCTTCGGGGTGTGAAAAAACTTGCTTGTTGCAACAAGTATTGTTGCTTCCGCTTCTTTTTTGCGTAATTTTAATCCCGACGATAATCGTTCGTTTAACCTCTGAAGAACGTGCTTGAAGGCAAAAAGATAATCGTCGGTGTTACCGGCAGTATCGCCGCGTATAAAGCCGCCTACCTTACACGTGAGTTGTCGCGACACGGCGCGACGGTTCGCGTCGCGATGACCGACGCCGCAACACGTTTTGTGGCTCCTTTGACCTTCGCATCTCTCAGCAAACACCCGGTCGCATTGAACATGTATCCCGATCCTGAAAAAGAGGGGAGCGGGTCGTGGCATATCGACTGGGGAGTGTGGGCAGACGTAATGATTATCGCACCGGCAAGCGCTTCAACCATCGCAAAGCTTGCCGGCGGTATCAGCGACAACGCTCTGACAGTGATTGCAACCGCCCTCCGGGGGCGCCTGTTTGTTGCTCCGGCAATGGATCTGGATATGTACCGCTATCCTGCGTTGAGAAAAAACCTTGCAACGCTCCGCTCGTTCGGTGCGGTCATCATTCCTCCGGGAACCGGAGAACTTGCCAGCGGGTTAATGGGTGAAGGTCGGCTGGCCGAGCCGGAAGAGATCATTGAAGTAGTCGGCGGATATTTTTCCCGAAGCATATCGATGCGTGGGACAAAGGTTCTGATTACCGCCGGGCCGACACGCGAAGCGATTGATCCGGTTCGCTACATCTCGAACCACTCGTCGGGAAAGATGGGGTATGCTCTGGCCGAGGAGATGCGTGACCGGGGAGCGGAGGTGACATTGATCAGCGGTCCGACGGCGCTCGAGGTCCCGCCGGGCGTTCACGCGGTCGGCGTGACGACCGCCGAAGAGATGGCATCGGCTGTTGATGCGTATCGGGAGGATGCGGAGATCATCATTGCTGCGGCCGCCGTTGCCGACTTCACACCGGCACAGGTGATCGATCGGAAGATGAAGCGCCGTGAGATGCGTGCCGAAGAGATGTCGATTTCTCTGGTGCCGACCCGGGACATCCTGAAATCGGTCGGGGAGAAAAAGGGGGAGGGGCAGGTGATTGTCGGCTTTGCGCTTGAGACCGATGATCTGGTGAATGCCGCCCGGCAGAAGCTGGTGGAGAAGGGGTGCGATCTGGTGGTTGCCAACCCCGCAGGGGAGGAAGGAGTGGGATTCGGCGGAGACGAAAACCGGATTACGCTGGTTGAGAGCGACCGGGAAACGGCATTGCCGGTAATGACCAAGCGGGAGTGTGCTGCGGCGATTTGCGATACCGTGGAACGCATTCGGAATGGAAAGGGAAAGAAGAGTGAACAAGAGAACGGGCATCTTCACGGAAGTCAGCCGCAGAGTGGGAACAGAGTCGAATGAGTGAGACGCTCAGAGAAAAGGCGATCCGTTTTGCCGAACAACAGTATGCGATGTACGGCGAGGTCATCGTGACGCAGCGGCGATCAGAAGAGCAAGCTGAAGCGGCTCGTTCTGCAACTGAAAACCTCATGTCATTGTTTGAAGAAGAAAGTGAGCAGTCGTGGTTTGCCCGGCAGTTGCTCGGGATAAAGGAAGAGTGGGTGGAGGCCGACTCTCTGGACCGACTCGAGCAGATGATCAGCAACTGCCGGAAGTGTCCGCTGTGGGAGACCCGGAACAAATTCGTTTTCGGGACGGGGAATCCGAACGCCGACATTGTGGTGATCGGCGAGGCTCCGGGGGCCGAAGAGGACAAACGGGGAGAGCCGTTTGTCGGCGCAGCCGGCAAATTGCTGACGAAGATACTTGAGGCGATCAACTTCAGTCGTGATGATGTCTATATCTGCAACATCCTGAAGAGCAGACCGCCGGGAAATCGCAGACCCGAAGCGAATGAAGTGGAGGCGTGCATACCGTATCTCTACAAACAGTTGACGCTTGTCAAACCGAAGTTTATCCTGGCTCTTGGACTGACCGCTGCGAAGTCGTTGCTGGGGACAACCAAGGCGATGAAAGACCTGCGGGGCTCGGTTCATGACTGGCATGGAATACCGATGATTATCACCTATCATCCGGCGGCATTGCTTCGTAACCCTCAGTGGAAACGTCCGACTTGGGAAGATGTGCAGTTGCTTCGAAGACTGTACGATGAGTCGAAGACGGGGGGTGGCTGATCAATCTGATCAATTGAGTCTTCAGGCATTACTACATAGTTCCAGAAAGCTCCTCCGTAGCCTCGATAGCACGGAAGGAAGAACGGTTCATCTATAACAAACAGGGAGAGGCGTATGGCCAAAACTGCGAAGAAGGCTGCTGCACCGAAGAAGGCTGCAGCGAAGAAGGCCACAAAGAAAGCTGCTGCGCCGAAGAAGGCCGCAGCGAAGAAGGCCACAAAGAAAGCCGCTGCACCGAAGAAGGCCGCAGCAAAGAAGGCTGCTGCACCGAAGAAGGCTGCAGCGAAGAAGGCCACAAAGAAGGCTGCTGCACCGAAGAAGGCCGCAGCCAAGAAGACCGCAAAGAAGGCCGCTGCGCCGAAGAAGGCCGCACCGAAGAAAGCAGCCAAGAAGGCCGCAGCCAAGAAGCCGGCTACAAAGAAGGCCGCTGCACCGAAGAAGGCCGCAGCAAAGAAAGCCGCTGCACCGAAGAAGGCTGCAGCGAAGAAAGCCGCTGCACCGAAGAAGGCTGCAGCAAAGAAGGCTGCTGCACCGAAGAAGGCCGCAGCAAAGAAAGCCGCTGCACCGAAGAAGGCTGCAGCGAAGAAGGCCGCAAAGAAGGCTGCACCGAAGAAGGCCGCAGCAAAGAAAAAGTAGCCGACTTTGTGGTTCCGTCGGTTTTTCAGCAAGGCCGATCGTCTCGGAAAGACGATCGGCCTTCTTTCATCCCGGCGGTTCCGTCCTCCGGTACATTCTTACCGTTATATTAGCAGAGGCGGAATCACACACTCCACACAACATCTGTTAATCATGCC
>CAMLOB010000222.1 GCA_946481475.1 uncultured Chlorobiota bacterium
GCTGCGCCTCATCGCACGGGTGCGTCGAAAGTCCAACATGGGATTGGCCGTCGCGCATGCAGAACGGGCCGGATCAATGTCCGAGGGGGTTATGGGCATTCAGACAACATTTCTTGTATTTCATGCCGCTGCCGCACGGACAGGGATCATTCCGGCCGATCTTCGGTTCTTTGCGAATCTGTTCGGTGGGATAGAAATACCCTTCTTCTTCTTCTTCCGGAATGTCGTCGAAGACAGGCCAGGGCAGAACGGTGTGATCCGACAGACTTGAATTCTTCGGCATCGACCGTTTCTCTCTCAGACCCAGCTCCATCTCGATGGCCTCCAGGTCGCCCGGTATCGACACTTCCACATTACCGCTCAGGTAGACCTCGCGAATAAGGTCGAAGGACTCCACGGCCTCTATATCGACCAGAGCGCTTATCAGAAAAGCGTTCATTTCCGGCCCTTGCGTTCTATATCCTTCCAGCAGGTCGGTCAGTCCCCTCCGGCACGCCTCGCGAAGTTCGGGATACGGTTGCACAATTTTGCTTAACGCCGTAATCGCGGTCACCCGTCCCCATTCGGCAGCCCCTCTGTTTGCGATAAACTGCTGCAACGGAGCGATCGCCGGTTCTCCGATCAGGCTCAGAACTTGCGGATACTCCTCCCCTCGCAGATCGTCCCAGATATCGTCGATAAACCAGGGCATCCTGAGCTGCTTGAGAATCGGGTCGATCACCTCGACTGCCTGCAGCTTCCCCAGTTCCTGCAGCGCAAGGAGTGGGGCAACCCATTCGTTGTCGGCGTCGCTGAAGATCAACTCTTCGTCGCTTGCCATCCGGACCAGATCGGGAATGTCTTCCGGCAGACAGACCGGCGGTTCGGACATCCACTCATCGTTCCAGACCGCCCCCTGGTCTTCAAGAAAGGCGACCACGCGCGGGTTGTGGGCGTAGGAGGGATACATTGCTGTAATTGCAGTCTCTTTATCCATTGGAGATCTCCTGATCGATTTTCTGTTTCGGAGCAAACATAATGATAGATCGGAATTTTCATACAAGGGCCGACAGCAGTTCCTCCTTCAGTCTGCTCCCCGCACGTTCCAGATCCCCTTCAAGATCAAACGCAAGCGACCGGACCCGTATTCCACTCTCTCCCCACTGTGTATCAAGCATCGTCGGCAGGGGGCGGGGATAGATCAGGATGGCATTCCGGCACCCCTCGTGGGCGGCATATGCGTGGATCTGGTAAGCATCGCTGTTCCCCACGCTCTGCGGTGCTTTGTACTTTGTGTCGATCACTGCAAGAATGCGTCCGTCGGTCTCCGATCGCATGACAATGTCCATGTGAAGACTCAGCCCCCCTTTCGAACCGACCTCCACCTTGTACTGCGGATAAAAGCCGTAGTCCGGACCGCAATTTCTCTGCAGCCACTTGACCACAAAGGTCTCGAAGAGGGTCGCCGTGTCGATCAGAAAAGGAAGCATGCGGTGATCTCCCGTCCGATGGGTCGGTCCCGACTGTTCGAGGAAGAAACGGCAGATGGCGTGGAGCGGACGGTAGTCCTCGGTCAATCTGGTGTAGAGCCGGTTCAGACAGTCGGCGGCGGAAAAGGGGCGTGGTGTGGCCAGACTTCCGATCATGTTCCATGCCGCTCTGACGATCCGTTCACGCTCGCCGCGACAGATTCTGTGCCGAAGAATCGTCCTGAGCGTCCACGCGAGGATCTGGTTCTCCTCAACGTCCGAGGTATGTTCCTGATATTCACACCAGGGACGTACCCGCCAGGGGCTGACCGCCGATCTTCGAATATCGAGTCTTCCCCGCACATACGCCTGCTCTCCCTCTTCGGGAATGTAGTTCCGATGCAGACCCCGGCGTCCCCGCAGCAGAACGCGTCGGGCAAGCAGAGCCGCCAACAGACTGTAGAGGTCCTCGATTCCGTCCGAGGCAATCGGGTTGTCTCCCGCGTTCAGATCGATGTCGTAGGCATACTCCAGCATGCGAAAGATCGAGCCGACCGGCACCTTCGGTTCCAGCCGGAGCACTCTGCCGGTGCGAAGGGGGATCGTCCCCACATATCCTTTGGCTCTCAGCACCCACTTCCCGTCGGTTCGCGGACTCGGCCAGGTGATGTCGATTTGCTTTGCATAGTGCTCGTGCAGTTCCGTCCCTTCCTCCTCGGTCAGTACGTCCCGGTCGAGAAAGACCGGCTGGAATTCCCGGAGAAGGAGTTCTTCTTCGATAACCGACGAGGAGTTCATTCGGCTTCCATCTCCCCGTCGTTCATCACTTCCACTCCGTTCGACTGCACCGGGCGGTTACTCTCTGCGAATTTCTCGTTTTCCATTCCCATCCTCCCCGCAATCCGCTCCCACCGGAACGCCTTCATCTTCTGCGGCTGATCGAAGAAATATTCTTCCAGATAAGGCTCGATCTCCATCCGCCAGATCGATTCCAGCTCGTCGGCCGATGTACGTTGGAGGAAGTAGGAGATGCCGAGTTCATAGTGCGGATCGTTGATCCCCTCATTGACTCTCCGGAGTTCTTCGATCAGCGGCTCCGGATCAAATCCGGTCTTCATGCGCCGGTGATAGCTCCGAAGCACGTCAAAGTTCGGATGAAGAGGAATGAAGGCGAAACGACGGCGGAGCGCATGGTCGACCAGCGCAATTGAACGGTCGGCCGTGTTCATCGTGCCGATGATGTAGACGTTTTCCGGAATGCTGAAAGGCTCGGTCGATCCTGCAAGTCGGATCGATTGCTTGCGGTACTCCAGCAGATACATCAACTCGCCGAAGACGCGGGCGAGATTTGCCCGGTTGATCTCGTCGATAATCAGGACACATGGATCATCGCCGTGCTCTTCGGCTTTCCTGCAGAATTCCAGGAAGTGTCCGGCCCGGACCGGATACGTTACCATTGTCCCTTCTTCGTTGGTTTCCGGGCGGATACCCTGAATGAAGTCTTCGTAGTTGTAGGCGGGATGGAACTGTACGATCTCCTTCTCTCCGTTCCCCTGACTGACCAGATAGTCGGCAACGGCGTTTGCCGCAAACGTTTTTCCCGTGCCGGGAGGACCATAAAGGATTGCCTGCCCTTTCCGTTCCAGCCCTGATATCCACTGACTCAGTAACTGTGCGCTGAAACCTGTTTTCTCGACCAGTCCTTCAATGGTTATGGGTTCATTGCCGGATTGAGGTCGTTGATGATACTGCGTGTCAATATGCCATAGAACAAGATCAAGTCCTGATGGAGGTATGGAATATATCTCACGGAATCGGTGAAGCTGATTGTTGAATGCCGCATATGCAGTTGCGGATCGGAATTTTCCGGGGGAATCAAATCCGACGGCTTCCAGGGCTTTCTGCATGAAGCTGACCCAGATACCGTAGCGCTCGGGATCCCGCAGGTACAGCACCACCGAAGGGAGCGAACTCCCTGCCCCCGACAACTCGCCGGCATCCCACAGAAGTTGAAGGTGATGCAGGACTTCGCTGTCGGGTAATCTCCACAACGGCTCTATCCACTTGTTGAAGTGATCGGGATTGTTCATCAGTCTGTTCTTCAACTGTCCCCGCATTGCCATGCCGAACCTGTTGGAGACCGGAGTGCCGTCGTCTCTGAACTCCGTTGTACAGACCAGATCAAGAAACTTGCCGATATCGTCGGGCGTCATCGAACCGATACGCTCTTCCATTAACCTGCGAGCCGGTTCTTCCGCTTTCATTCTGTCGGAGATGATACGGCGGGTTCGCTCATCCTGAAGATCCTTCCGGATGAAGGAGGACAGTTCGGGGATTTCGACCGGAATCCGCTCCCTGTACGACACCGAGGCGAAACCGGACGCGTCGGCGATGAGGTGAAATTCTTCCGGAGTCAACCTGAAGAGGCTTCCCTGATTCTGGTGCAGAGGCTCGCATCCGGAAAGTTCTTCCATCTCCTGCATCTCTTCCCAGGTCGGCCCCTCGGCCGTATCCTCAAGCTTGCGGAACGTAAACTTCTCGACGTTCTCTTCAGTGTGGAGTCCCTTTGTGATCTGCAGCAACGAGCGAACCCGTTTGCCCGGCGTTGTTTCATATCCGATAAGCAGGTCGCCGGCCTTCAATGCTTCCATGTATGCATAGATGCGTCTCTTCCCTCCCCGTTCGCTGTATGACGTGTAGGACTTCTCCGCTCCCTGCGGCAATGTCATTACATCCCATTGCGCCGGATTGCAATTCAGCCAGTAATATCCGCGGCCTGAAGTATCGGAAGAAGCCTTAACGGCATAGTCCGGCTGCGGCAATTCCCGCCCCGTCTGCCCGGCAATCCAGTTGACCGCTTCCGGCTGGTGATGCTTTCTCCAAGGAGATTCTTTGAACGTCGAGGCCGCCATCCTGATGTACTTGTGGTGAAGAGACGCCAGTGCCTGATCATAGTAATCAAGGAGTTCCGGCGGCAAGGACAGATTTGTAATTCGGCTTTGTTGAGACTTTGAGTCCCAGTAGTCTACAGCTCCACCATTGGTTGTGATAAAGGTGATACTGTCTGAGGGAAGGGAGCTTTCAGGAATGTGGATGCGATAAAACCCCGGAGAACATTCTGAGACTGCGTATCGTCCAGCGGTTAGTCGAAATCTCTTACGTTGATTACGGTAGGAAAGAAACCATGCGCTTGTCCCCTCATCCGCTGCGAGCAAAATGTCCTGTGCCATGCGCTGCAGAACGGCCTTTCGTTGCTGCTCTTGCGGGAATATCTCCAGCATGATTTCTTCGACCTGATGTCGAGACAGTTTCCTTGAATCACTTGTTCCGTACTCTGCCGGTCCTTCAGCTACGAAACCCTCCTTATCCGTTTCCACTTTGTCATCATCATCTTCCTTCTCTTTCTTGAAGTACTTCTGTATCGTAATCAACCAATGGCAGAATATCTGGTACATCTGGTACCGGGAAAGTCCATCGACGATACTGGGATCGATAATGTCTTCCAGCGAGTCGATGGTGCTGCGAAGCAAACGGTTGACTTCCGGATAGTGCTCAATCCTTCCGGATACCTTGTGGCCGATAAGCCATGAAAGAAGCTTGAGCGATTTGCTGTTCGCCAGACTGTACCACTCTCCCCGAATGCAGGAGAGAATAGGAGTGATGAATCCGCTCTGAAAACCGTTGGAAAGAGGCGAAGCATTGAATCTCCTGCAGGCGTCTTCAAATTCTTCAGGTCTCTCGACAGCCGTTTCAACCAAACGGAAGATCGCTTCCGACACTTGCGGCCAGTTCTCGTGAGCCGTCCATCCGGAGTTCTCGAACCACGACTTGACATCCCGGATAATTGCCGGTGCGACAAAAACCCAGGCACCTGTTTGGCGAGTATGGGAGGTGTTCCGATGAGGCATGAGCTTCAGCAGGACCGGATCCGTAATGTCCTCTCCTCGTTCTTTAGCCTCCTTCACCTTGTAGTAATTCTCCCGGCCTTGACGAGAGGTCTCTACGTATACCCGCCGATGTTGCCTTCCCGTCTCGGAGGAAAGATATTCGTCGATAAACTGTGAGTATAGTTCCTCAAACTCCCGGCGGCGTTCAGTGGTGACCAGCATGGTTGAAGGTTTGATTGTGTGTGTAAGTTCCAGCGAAGGAAGTTACGAAACGGAGAAGAGAGAAGGGAGGGAGAGCCGCAGTGGTTCTTTCCGATGCCGTTGCAGGACCAGAGCGGGAGGGGGAAAAGAAAAGAGCGGCTCCGATGACCGGTTCCGCTCAAATGGGATTCGAACCCTGCCCTGTTCCATATGCTGCGGGCATTACCAGTAGAAAACTTTAGGCCAAATATACGCTGTCCGATCCGTCCGGGCAAGCATTTAACTCCCCCGACTGAACTCTGCCGTATCTACCGTCGAGGGGGCCATCCAGACGCGATAAGCATCGGTGGAGAGGGTCTCGAGAATACGCCAGACCCGTGTCTGCGGGATCGAGTCGGGGTGGGGAGCCACCCGCACGCCGACCGTGGCCCCTGCGGTGTGGGTGGTCCGGACGATGACCATCGGGCCCAGGTGGCCGTAGATGCGCACGCCTTCCACCCACTGATGTGTGCTGGTGCCGTCGCGCGTCACATCAATGCAGTTCCGTTCAACCACCACGCTGTCGGCATTCCCCACGAAGATTCCGTGTCGTTCCTGCTTCGTTCCGTCGACCATCGAGATTCCCAGATTGTTGTCGACGATGTGGACCATCGTCGCTCTGCGGGGTTCTCCCCGCTCGAACTCACTGAAGGTCTCCCGGCGACTCAGCCCCACGCGAACGCCCTGACGTACTCCCCGGATCGAGTTCCCGGTAATCCGTACCTCCGGGGCAATCTCTCCGCCGACGACAATTCCCTGCAGAGCTACCGCCGGACCCGTTGCATACGAGTTTTCCAGCCACGTGCCGAGCGAACTTGCCGGCGCGGCCTTCTTCAACTCTGCGGTAACGACTCGCCTGGCTTCGGCCAGAAGCCCTTCCGAAGTGGTTGTCGCAGGATTGATGTTTTTCAGAAAGAGCGTTTGCAGTTCCTCGGTCAGTATCGGGGGAACCTCCATCGTCAGCTCTTCCCCCGTCCCTTGCAGTCGCAGTTCGGTGCGGAATTCCGTCCGGAGCGAACCGCTTCTCCCCGCCGCGGCGGCGGAGAGGTTGGGGGCTCCCGGACGGGAAACGTTCTCTGCGATCCGTACATGGAGAGACCGGTTTCCCGTCGCGTCCGTCATGTGT
>CAMLOB010000223.1 GCA_946481475.1 uncultured Chlorobiota bacterium
CGCCATGTTGAGTATTCACACTGATGAATCATCATGCGAGAAATCACACATGGCGAATCAGGCCTGCAGATCGGCCTCTCTTCCGGTCGTCTTCTCTACGGCGAGGGAATGCCGATCCGCTACGCTTACCTGCTCCAGTCGGGCATGATCGGCATCAGCCGTCGTGATGAAGAGGGTATCGAACGGATCTCCTCGATACTCCATCCGGGGGATGTGGTTGGTCTGGACGATATATTCCGGGGAAGCCGCTATACAAACAAGGCGCTGGCCCTGAAGAGAACCATTCTGCGGGCTATCCCCTCCCACCTTCTTGTCGAAGCGATTCGTTCCGACCGCAAGCTGGCACTCCGTCTTCTCGGCAGTCTGGCCGAAAGGATTGAACAGGGAGAAGGAATTCAGTCGCGACAGAACCGGATTCCTCCGGCGGCATTCCGGCTTTTGAACTGAAGTCGCAGAATACATCAGGCATCAAGAAGAGGTGTCGGCGCAGACGACACCGACGGTTATCAGCCGGGAGAGGAGCGTGTTCCCCTCCCGATCAGTCCCATTCACATTCTCGGAGAAGAGCAATGATCCGGATCGATCTGACCCAGGAAGAACAAACGACGTTGCGCGACATTCTTGAATCGGCTCTGTCCGATCTTCGAATGGAGATCGCCGACACCGACAATCACGACTTCAAGGAAATGTTGAAGCGAAGGAAGGGCATTCTGGAGAAAACGATTGCCGCGCTGTCGGCTCCGGCCGGAGAGAACGGATAGAAGTCGAGGGTGAGGAGACGTAAAAAAGAACGGGGAGAGACCGGACGGTTCTCCCCGTTTATCTTTTCACTCTTTTGCGTCGTTGCCCTTTGCGTGATGCTCTCACACCTCGGCCGCTTCCCTCTACTTCTCCCTCCGTCTCCGCACCACCTCCACCGAACAATGAGCACGTGCCGAGATCGCTGCCGAGACGCTGCCGAGCAACGTCCGCTCGAACTTCGTCAGACCCCGTGCCCCCATGAAAATACAGTCGACCTCCATATCCGAGGCAGTCTCCAGAATCAGGTACTTCGGATCAATGTTGTTGATCACCGAGGTGGTCGACAACCCCTTCGCTTTCATCTTTCCGGCGATCTCCTCATGCAACTGCCGGAACCCTTCACGCTCCCGGGTGTTTGCATCTTCATCGAAGTAGGAGTTCACGGCGGTTGTCAGCCAGACTTTCGTCTGTTCCGGCCACGTGCGATTCAGGACTTCGTCGACGGCGACGTTCGAGTCGTCCGATCCGTCGACGCCGACGAGCAACCGGACCGGCTGATCGTCGCGGTGCGGGTTCCCCCGGGCAACGTGAACCGAGCAGTGGGCGTTGGTCACCAGTTGCTGCGAGATACTGCCGAAGACAAATCGCTCGGCGGCGTTCAGCCCGTGCGAGCCGACCACGAGCATGTCGGCCCCCCACTCATCGGCCCGCTCGATTATCTGACGTGAGATCGAGCCGACCCTTCCCTCGCCCTCGATCGTCCAGCCGGAGAAAAACTCCCGGAGTTGTGTGCGGGCCTCTTCAGCAACCTTCAGCGCCGAGGCGCTGTCGGCAAGATCCGAAACGTCCAGCGCTCTCCCTCCGGCACCCGTCGGCGCCATCCACTGTTCGGCGACCGAAAGGATCAGAACTTCGGCATCGGCCGGCAACCCGGCGCGCCGCAGTTCACGCAGCGCGTCCTGCGCACAGACCGATCCGTCATATGCAATGAGGATTTTCATGATAGCTTCCCTTGTATTGATAAACGAAACGCTTGTATGAATTCCTGATGAAAGAGGTCTTCCCGAGAAGAGAAGAATCCCTTAGTCGAAAGGTTTGTGGATGATTTCCACCGAACATTTCGCCTGCATGGCGACGCCGGTGGAGACGCTGCCGAGAATGAACCGCTCGAACCCGGAGAGACCCCGCGCTCCCATGAAGATGCAGTCGGCTCTCATCTGCTCCGCCTGATCCAGGATCAGCCGTTTCGGATGCATCATCTTCGTGTCGATTACCGATTGCACGTCGAAGTTGCGGGCCTGCAACGTTCCGGTAAACTTCCGGTGAAGTTCCTCCAGTCGTTTGAGGATCGCCGCCTCCTCCTCGCTGTCGTAAGAGAATTCCGCCGCACTGACGATCCTGACCGTTGTGCCGATCTGCCAGTTTCTCAGGAGCATCGCCTCCAGAACCGCCTCCGAATAATCCGAACCGTCGATGGCCAGCATCAGGCGGGGAGGGGCCTCCGGACCCCGGTCTTCACGGGGGCGTGCAACGCGCACCGAACACCGGCTTGTATGCAGGACCTGCTGCGAGACGCTTCCGAGAAGGAACCGGCCGACCGTGCCGCGACCGTGCGAACCGACGACGATCAGTTCTCCTCCCCAGTCTTCCGCCCGGCTGACGATCTCGTGAGCCGGAGAACCGATATATCCTTCGGAACGGATCTCCCAGGTCGGATGGGAGGCTTTCAGTTTTTCGGCCCCCCGGCGAGCCAAGGCAACAGCGATCTCTCCACTCTCGGTCGGCTCCATTCCCATCCCCTCGCTCCCTCCCAGACCGATCGGAACCGGAAACCACTCCGAGACCGAGAGAACCAGAACTTCCGATCCGTCCGGAATTCCCCCTCTCTCAAGATCTTTCAGGGCACGATCCGCACAATCGGAACCGTCGTAACCGACCACTACTTTCATTGCTCTGCTCATAGATGCTCTCTCCGGTTATCTGTCAGATACGTTGTCTCTCGGATATACTTGATGATGTCGCCGGTAAATATGGGGTTTTCTTCAGGAACCGGACACAATCTATGGAGAAGAGGAGGGATGAACAATGACCGATGTCAGGATTTGCGTTTGGTGGACAGGTCAGAGCGACAAGAGGGCGTCAATTCTTCCACGCCATATCCCCCGCCTTCCTATCTTGTCTCCCTGTGCAGGATACTGGAAAACCGAAGGATACGATCATGAGCGACTTCTTTCAGCGCGTCTACGAAGTGGTGATGCGGATACCGGTCGGCAGGGTGACGACCTACGGAGCGATTGCCCGGCGCATCGGGGCCGGACGGTCGGCCCGGACGGTCGGCTATGCGCTGAATGCCGTTGCCGACGACGACCGCATTCCCTGTCACCGCGTGGTGAACCGGAACGGAGAGCTGAGCGGGAAGACCCACTTCGCCACGCCGACCCGCATGCGCGAACTGCTGGAGGCCGAAGGTGTCCGGTTCAAAGGAGAAGCGGTGGTGATGGAAGAACATTACTGGGATCCGATGGACGTTTGATCCGTCCGGCGGACGATTCCGACTGCAGGAAAGGGGACATCGGACTTTCACCTTGCATACGTGTTCGTCATTTCCGTATACTGACGGCCGTATCCGTAAACTGCACAACGGGAGTTTGCCGAAGCACCCTTTCAGCATCCGCAACAGACCTGTTTGATCGACCTCACGCCTGACAAATTTAGAGCGCCATGACTCCACATCGTTTTTTCGGCATCGTTGCAATTCTCCTTCCGCTTCTCGCGGGAACCGTGCCCGCACTTTCCCAGGAAAAGAGTGTTCTGCTGTCGGCTCTTGAAGAAGAGGTCGGTCGTGCCTTCGCCATGCTGGGCGAGCGGGGAGATCCTCCTCCCTACTTTATCGGCTACAGCGTCACCGAAACCGGCGAGACGGAAATTGTGGCGTCGGTCGGCGGGTTGCGGGAGAGCAGACAGGATCGGAACCGGATGCTGGATGTGGATGTCCGCATCGGCGACTACAGGCTGGACAACACACGGAAATTGCGCGGAGATCGCCGCGGCTTCAATCCCTACAGCTATTCTTCTCCGGTCCCCATGCCGATCGAGGACGATCCGGATGCGATCAGGAGCCTTCTCTGGCTGCGAACCGATGAGGAGTACCGCAAGGGGGTACGGAACTTTGTACAGATCGAGGCGAACCGGGCGGTGAACGTCGACGAACAGGATACGTCGGCCGATTTCTCGCACGAGCCTCCCCTGCGTGCCGTGATGCCCCTGGCCTCGATGGCGATCGACCGGCAGGAGTGGGAGGAGAAGATCCGCACCATTTCCCGCGCCTTCACCCGCTGGCCGAAACTCACCCGCTCACTGGTCATCTTCCGGGCAACCACACTCAACAAGTATATCGTCAACAGCGAGGGGACGGCGGTACAGCACGGAACCAACAACCTCCGGATCTTCCTCTACGCCGTCACAAAAGCCGACGACGGAGAGGAACTCTATCTCTACCGCTCGTTCGAGGCCCACAGCCCGGAGGACCTGCCGGAGGTGTACGAAGTGGAACTGGCGGTCGCCGAGATGACCGAACAGTTGATGGCGCTGCGGGAAGCGCCGTTTGTGGAGGCCTACACCGGACCGGCCATCCTCTCGGGAAGGGCCGGCGGCGTCTTCTTCCACGAGACGCTCGGACATCGTCTGGAGGGACACCGGCAGAAAGACGAGGATGGAGGGCAGACGTTCACAAAGAAAGTAGGAGAGAGCATTCTCCCGGCGTTCATGTCGATCCACGACGATCCGACCATCGAAACCGTCAACGGTGTTGACCTGAACGGATATTACCTGTTCGACGATGAGGGGGTGAAGGCCGAACGGGTAACCGTTGTCGAGAAGGGAGTGCTGAAGAATTTTCTGATGTCACGCTCTCCGGTTGAAGGCTTTACCAGTTCCAACGGTCACGGCAGACGGTCGCCGGGCCGGAGCGTTGTGGGACGCCAGGGGAACTTCATCGTCACCGCAGACCGGAGCGTCAGCGACGAAGAGCTTCGCCGTCTTCTGATCGAGGAGTGCCGCAAACAGAACAAGCCGTATGGTCTCTACTTCGAGGAAATCTCCGGAGGCTTCACCTTCGTCGGTCGCTATATCCCCCAGTTCTTCAAGGTCACTCCCATCATTGTCCGGCGCATCTGGGCCGATGGAAGGCCGGATGAACTGGTGCGGGGGGTCGATCTGATCGGCACGCCCCTCACCTCGATCAGCCAGATCATCGCCTGCGGCGAAGACGTCGGCGTGTTCAACGGAGTTTGCGGTGCGGAGTCCGGACCGGTTCCGGTCTCGGCCGCCTCTCCCAGCTTCCTGACCGCTCTGGTGGAAGTACAGAAGAAGGCGAAGTCGACCGAGAAACCTCCTGTCCTCCCGGCTCCGGACGATGACGACAATCCCTCGGCCGGAGAACAGCCGGATTAAGCCGGAATCCCGTCACTTATGATGCGAGTGCCGGCCGGACAGGCGTTACCGCATCTCGAAAGCTATTGCACCCGGAAATCACGATCTATCTCTCAACAGTTATGAAACCATCGCCAAACCGATTCTTCCCCTCTCTTCGATCAGCCTCCCTTTTCCTTCTGCTGATTCTTCCGGCAACATCACCGTTGCGCGGACAGGAGTCCCGCAGCAACGACATGCTCTTCCGCGCCATGCGGGACGAGCTGACGCGGACGGTCGACCGTTTGCGTCTGGAAGAACAGGCCCGTCCGTACTTTGTGGAATACCGGGTGACGGAGAATCGGGGGGTAACCCTGCAAGGAGTTTTCGGCGCGCTGACACGATCGCAACCCTACAGGGGGCGTCGGCTTGCGGTCACCGTGCGGGTGGGCGATTACGGCTATGACAACACCGGCTTTCTCTCCCGCGAAGATATCTTCTCCAGCTTCAGTTCCATGGGAGCGGCCGAAATGGTGCTCGACGACGACTATCTGGCGATACGCCGCGATCTGTGGCTGGCCACCGACAAGGCCTACAAGGAAGCGGTGCAGCAGCTTGCGGCAAAGAACGGATACCTGAAAAGTCGGATCAGTCGGGACAGCCTGGCCGACTTCTCCCGCGAGGACCGCGTCGTCTTCGTCGATTCTTCCGAGCTGCCGGAGATCGACACGGCGTTTTTTGCAGAGAAGGTCCGGAGGTGGTCGGCTCTGTTCAGGAACTATCCCGGCGTCGATCAATCCGCCATCTCCTGCAATTTCAGCACCACCCGTTTCTACCTGATGAACAACGAGTGGACGCAGCTTGTGAGGAACGATATTGCGGGGACAATTACGATCGACCTTTCCACCCATGCAGGCGACGGAACAAAACTTGCGAGGTCGTTCGAAATCCCGCTGACCTCACCGGATGATCTTCCCTCGGACAAGGAGATGGAACAGCACATCAGGATGCTCGCCGAAGAACTGGCCACGTTCCGCGAGGGGAAAACGCTTGAGGAGACCTATATCGGACCGGTCCTCCTGGTGGAAGATGCCGCTCCGCAGTTTTTTCTCCAGACGCTTGTCCCCCACCTCTCCGGCAGCCGCCTCCCTCTGACCGAAGATGAATCGCTGGCCGGATTCGTGGGATCGGAAAATCCTCTTGCCAACAGAATCAATCGCCGGATCATGCCGCGCGATTTCACCGTCTACGATGACCCGACAATCCGGGCCGTGGAGGGGATACCGTTGAGAGGGAACTACGACTACGATCATCAGGGGGTAGCCGCACGCAGGGTGTCGATTGTGGAGAACGGTGTGCTGAAACATCTGCTCGCCTCGCGTCGTCCGGGCAAGGAACTGCCAGGCTCGAACGGACACGGTCGGGGAGTGGAGGAACCGGGAACGGCCATCGGTTCACTCTTCATCGAGAGTTCGGAGATGCTGAGCAATGAGGAGATGAAGCGGAGGCTGATCGAAACGTGCAGGGAACTTG
>CAMLOB010000224.1 GCA_946481475.1 uncultured Chlorobiota bacterium
AGGGCGGAAATAATATCAGCCGTCGTCACCAGACGTATCGCTTTATCGAGCGCAAGGGAACCGAAGGCGGTCATCATCTGGGTTCCGTTAATCAGGGCAAGGCCTTCTTTCGCCTGCAACCGGATCGGTTCGATCCCCATCCGTTCAAGTTCCGGGCCGGACGGAACCGGTTGTCCCTCCCGCCAGACCTGTCCCTCACCCATTGCCGCCAGAACCAGGTGAGCAAGTTGAACAAGATCGCCGGAGGAACCGACCGATCCCTGACGGGGGACAACCGGAACGACATCCCGGTTCAGCATGTCCAGAAGCGTCCGAACGGTTTCGATCCGGATACCGCTGAAGCCCTTGGCCAGGGCGTTGACCCGGAGGGCCATCATCGCCCGCACGAGGGGCGGAGACATCGGATCGCCGGCACCGACCGCATGGCTGCGGATCAGGTTAACCTGCAGACGTTCAAGATCATCCCGGCTGATCACGACGTTTGCGAATTCGCCGAACCCGGTCGTGACACCGTAGATGGTCTTCTCGTTCTTCACCCACTCTTCAACAAGATCCCGCGATCCCCGCATGGCCGGAACGGCCTCTTCGGCCAGTTCAACGGCAACCGACGTATCGTAGGCAATGCGGGCGACATCTGTGATGGTAAGGCTTTCGCCGTCAAGTCGTATAGTCATTGAATTCTGTTGTCGTTATGTAGTGGAATGGTTGGGTGGTTGAATAGTGGGATCGTTGAATTGTTGAATAGTTGGTGATTATTGAACTCGAACAATTCAACTATTGAACATAATTAGTGATTATCGAACTCGAACCATTGAACTATTGAACCATTCAATCAACCATTGAACTATTCAACTATGCCCCCGCCCCCTCCACGATCGCCAGGAAATCCTTCCCCTTCAACGATGCCCCCCCGATCAACCCGCCGTCAATGTCGGGTTGGGAGAAGAGTGAGAGGGCATTGTCCGGCTTGACGCTTCCGCCGTAGAGGATGGAGATGTGATCGGCGACGGTTTCGTTGTAGAGACTTGCAAGACGATCCCGAATAAACCGATGAGCCTCCTGGGCGATCTCCGGCGTCGCGGTCTTGCCGGTGCCGATTGCCCAGACCGGTTCATAGGCCACAACGCAGGCCGGGGCGTCCTCCTTGAAAATCCCGTCGAAGGCCTCGCGAACCTGCCGGTTCAGAACGTGATAGGTCATCTCCCCCTCCCGCTCGGCCTCGGTCTCCCCGACGCAGATGATCGGAATCAGATCGTGATCGACTGCGGCGTTCACCTTCATCTTTACGTCGTAATCGGACTCGCCGAACATTGTCCGGCGTTCGGAATGTCCGACGATCACATACCGGCATCCGACCGACCGAAGCATATCCGGAGCGATCTCGCCGGTAAAGGCCCCCTCCTTTTTATGGTACATGTTCTGTGCTCCAAGATGGAGCATGCTCCCTTCAAGTTCTTCACCGACCGACTGAAGGAACGGGGCCGGGGGACAGAGCACAACGTCAACCCCTCCTTTCTCCTCCCATCCCTCCCGCACTTCGCGGGCAAGAGAGGTTGCGCTCGCGAAATCGGTATGCATTTTCCAGTTTCCGGCAACGATGGTCTTTCGCATGATCCTTTCAGGTTATTGTTCCGTTTTGAACGGGTTATTGACTGGCCGCCGCCTCACCGATCGGCTGATAGATGGTATACTCCTTCAGCGATTCATCACTTTCAAATCCCTTTCCCCGGATCGAACGTCCCCGCAACGTGTCGACCAGGTGGAGCGGTGCATCGGAGTGAAGCCGGCCCTTCTCTTTTTCATAGCAGAGTTTCTCGGTATCGACCGATGTCCGGTTCTTTCGGCTGTAGACGTTGACCCTGCCGAAGGCACACATATTTCCCGTGTTGTCGTCGAGGCGGGCGCTGTCGGCCCGGAGGACGGCATTGATGTCGCCGTAGCGGTCGTAGAAACGGACCTGCAGGCCGCTGTCGATCAGCGTCTCCTGCCGTCCGGAGAATTTCCGGGCATGTCCGGCTTCGATAATCGCTTTCTTCCAGGCCGAATCGCTCAGAATAATCGTCGTGTTCACCCCCTCTTCGTCCGGCAATCCCTCCGGTATCTCGATAAGGTTCGACGGTCCTTCATCCCGCTCGGCACAGGCCGGAAGGATCAGCAGAAGAAGTAACGCAAGAAGATTGCGACCGCAGATATTCCGTTCCATCATCCCAGTCCCGCCTCGATCAGATCGTGGATATGCACAATGCCGACAAGTCGTCCCTCAGAATCGGTCACCGGAAGCTGCGTCCGCTTCTTCTCCTCGAGCATACGCAGCGCAGCCGTGCCCAAAAGGGAGGGTTCGGCGGTCATCGGATCGGGCGTCATCATCTCTTCGGCCGTCATGTTCCGGACATCCTCCTCACGTTCGAGAATGCGCCGCAGGTCACCGTCGGTGATGATGCCGCAGAGATACTCTTCGCGCACGACAAGGGCCGCCCCGAGTCTCTTGCGACTCATCTCGACGATCACCTGGTTGAACCTCTGTTCGGGAGAGACGACCGGCAAGGCATCTCCGGATTTCATCAGATCGTCGATCCGCAACAGGAGCCGTCGACCGATAGCCCCCCCCGGATGTGTGGAGGCAAAATCCTCGCGGGTAAATCCTTTGCGTTCGTAGAGGACAACGGCCAGCGCATCGGCCAGTCCGAGCATGGCGGTTGTCGAAGCGGTCGGAGCGAGATCGTGCGGACAAGCCTCGCGTTCGACCGAGACGTCGAGCGTGATGTCGGCGGCGCGGGAGAGTTGTCCGTCCGGATTTCCCGTCACCGCAATCACCGGCGTCCCGACCGCACGGAGGGCAGGATAGAGCCGGTTGATCTCGTCGGATTCTCCGCTTTTGGAGAAGATGATGACCACATCCCCTTCCTGAAGGACTCCCAGGTCGCCGTGCAGGGCGTCGATCGGATGGAGATAGAGCGCAGGGGTACCGGTACTGTTGAGCGTGGCGGTCATCTTCTGTGCGATGATACCGGACTTTCCGATTCCGGTCAGAACAACTTTTCCACGGCATTCCATGAGCAAACGGATGCTGCGGCTGAACGCACCATCCAGCCTTCGGGCCACACGGTCGAGCGCTTCGAGTTCGATACGGATCACCTCACCTCCCCGCTCGACGATCGCCTCGTCGGTCATCGGGAACGCCTCCTTCATCTCTCCGCGAATCGTATCATTTGCTTCATGCGTCATTCGGCTTCCTCCCGTCCGGTTCCGGAATCTTCAACAAGTTCGGCGTGAAGCCGGTGGAAACGAAGGATCTGGGTCATGAACTCCTCGGCCTCCGCCAGCGGAATCTGCGTTGCCGCATCGGACATTGCGCGGGAGGGATCCGGGTGGGTTTCAAAGAAGACGCCGTTGATCCCGACGGCGGCGGCGGCACGGGCAAGCGGAAGAGCGAAGCGGCGTTCACCACCGGAAGACTCACCGAGACTCGGCTGTTGCGTGGAATGCGTGGCGTCGAAGACGACCGGCACACCGAACCGGCGCATACGGATCAACCCCCGCATATCGACGACCAGATTATGGTATCCGAAGGAGACTCCCCGCTCGCAGACCATTACATCTCCCGCCCCCGGAACCGATTGCACTTTCTCGACCGCATATCCTATGTCTTCCGGAGCCATGAACTGTCCCTTTTTGATATTCACTCCCCTGCCGGTTCTCCCGGCAGCAAGAAGCAGATCGGTCTGGCGACTCAGGAAGGCCGGAATCTGCAGAACGTCCACGTATTCGGCGGCCGGCGCAGCATCTTCTTCGGTGTGAATATCGGTCAGCGTCGGGATCCCGACGCTTCGCCCTGCCTCCGAAAGGATGCGCAGGGCCGTTTCCCGACCGATTGTCGTCGTGGAGTGGAGACTGGTCCGGTTCGCCTTCACGAACGAACCTTTCAGCACCAGAGGGACGTTCAGTCGGGCGGCGACGGCGGCCAGATGTTCGGCCGTCCGTCCCATCATCTCCTCTCCTTCCACCAGACAGGGTCCGGCAATAAAGAAGAACTCCGAAGCCGGATCGAAGCTACCGATCATTTTCTTCCCCCGGAATTAATTGAACGGGCACAGATTGAACCGGGACGAAATTCTTCTCTTTTCCTCGTCTGAAATATCTCGACGGCATTGTACGCACTGTTGACGATCCGGTTTGAACTCTCAAAAACAGAACGCCCCGACCGAGTATGCAATCTCCCGGTCGGGCGCGCTTTATGAATCGTTTTCCCGACGCTCAGTGAACGGTCTCCGTCGTCTCCCTGGCCAACTGCATCCCCATCATATTTTTTTCGGCGGAATCCATCATCACGTTTGCCGTCATACGGCGGACATCGGCAATCGTCAGACGTTCGGCGACGATCATCGTCGCCTGGTCGATCATCTCTTCCAGTTCGAACGGAGTGATCACCGAGAGGGTGACCAGTTGCATCAGGTATCCCCACGCTTCGAGCGTGAAGAGATGCTTCTCACCCTGGTGCAGAACGCGGAAACTACTCCTTTGGGGAGCGCCGGACGATCTGGCCGAATCCTTCTGGGCAATCCAGCTGAAGGCCGCCCCGATCTCCGCATCGGAGTATCCTCCATCGCTCAACTGGAGGATATCGCTCTGCTTGATGTCGTTGCTTTCCTGAAGTCGTGTAATAAGGTAGAGAATAATCTCAATAATGCGTTCGTTCATCGGTTGTTGATGGTTGTAGGCAGTAGCAATGAATACGTCACCATTCTCCGCAATATTCGTCGGTATCGCAATCCTTTCCTGAACAATGCCGCCAATGATACGGCATTTCCGTGTATCAATCAACTCCCAAAATTTCTACCCTTTCGGGCTGTCCCGTCAGTCCGAAAAGGGGGTCCGTCAGATCCCGAAAACGAACATCCATCCGGCGATATCTCCCCCTCTCAACATTCGAAAATCGACATTTGAAATTCACGCTTCCCCTCTACTCCATCTCAAGGAACCGATCCTCAAGCCGGCTCATCTCCCGCCGCTGTTCCGGCGTCGCATCATCATATCCGAGAAGGTGAAGCGTGCCGTGAACGGCCAGCCGCAGGACCTCCCGATAGAGTCCGATTCCCCGCTCAGCAGCCTGTTCCCGCGCCCGGTCTATACTGATGTAGATCTCCCCTTCAAGGGGATCGGTCTCCAGCGGAAAGGTGATCACATCGGTATAGTAATCGTGGTTGAGAAATTCGCGGTTCATGGCAAGAAGTTCGTCGTCATCGAGGAAGATCACGGCAATGTGGGCGTGATCGATGCTCCCCCACTCCAGAACATTTCCGACGGCCCCCTTGAACGGCTTGTGGTGGAGCCGGGCAACGGGATGGGCGTTGACGACGTCGACACGTATCACGCGATTCTCACTGATACCTTGCGGGTTCAATCGATTATCCGGTTTCGTCAGGGGTTCAGGAGGGGACGATTTCGGTCAGTCCAAGCTGCATTGCGGCCAGAAGGAGCGACGGTTCAAGCGTGGAGAGATCGGCGGAGATCAGGCTCCGTTCCACGTTTGCGAAGAGCGAACAGGCACCGTTGCGACCGACAACGAGTCCGGAGATTTTCCCGCCATCCTCGGCAACGAAGATCATCTCGTCCGGCTCCACAGGAACCATCCGGGCAACGTTGTGGAGTTCGAAGTAACCGTAACTGGTCTGCGCCGAGAGAACGGTCGCCCCGTTTTGCAGCGAAGAGATCGAGAGGACGATGGCCGGACCTCCCTCCCCTCCTCCGATCCGCAGGACGTGTTCGGAATCGCCGGGAGTCAGCTCCGCCCCGAGAAGTGTTGCCAGTTCGTTGATCTGTTCTCTCTGAATTTCCACGTATCGGCCTGTTTGTGTGATGTAACGACGCAATATAGCGTTGAACGGAACTCTTCACAAGCGGCTTTCTCTCGGTTGACCTCGCCGATGATTGCCGGAAAAGGATGCGGGGCATTGTGCAACCGTGAAGTTGCGGGACTACGAAGAACCGAGCGCAAGGCGCAGGAGGAAATAGATATACGTTGCCGGGGCGACAAACAGCAGACTGTCGAAGCGGTCGAGAAGACCTCCGTGGCCGGGGATGATCTGCGAGGAGTCCTTGATATCACATGCCCGCTTGAAATGGGATTCGGCCAGATCACCGATCTGACCGAAGATTCCGGCGATCAGTCCCATGATCACACCGTCGTACCAGTGGAGATTCGTGAAACAGAACGGGAGAAGGAATCCGACGCTGATCGTTCCGGCAAGCGCCCCGGTAACGGCCCCCTCCCAGGTCTTCTTCGGCGAGACCCGTTCAAACAGCTTGCGTCTGCCGAAGGCCCGTCCCCCGAAGTAGGCACCGGAATCGCAGATCCAGATGCCGACAAGAAGGATCATGAAGAAGTAGAAGGGAGAAAGATTGTGCCAGGGAGAACCGCCGAGCGTCGGGCGGAGCAGACCGAAGGCGTCGATGGAGAACACGTCGTAGAGACCGATCAGCGTTGACAGAAGGAACGGGATGTAGAAGAATCCGCCGACGGTTCCGAGAAAGGATTTCAGCGCATCTTCCTTCTCGAGCGAAAGCGAGGCGATCGCTGCGACGAGAATCACCAGCAAATGAACAACCGGAAGCAGTCCGGCAATGAAGCTGACGGCAAGGGCATATTTCTCGGCGAGCTCGAGAACGGCGCGCCTGGCGATG
>CAMLOB010000225.1 GCA_946481475.1 uncultured Chlorobiota bacterium
TACGGAATAATTGAGTCGGTCAAGGAGGGGGAGAGTGTGGCGACTGTCTCGGGGCTTTCCTCTCTCAGTCCGAATCCGGCTTCCGAATCGGTCCGGATTCGCTTCGATCTCCGGCAAAGAGAGCGGGTACGTCTGGAGGTGTATGACCGACAGGGACGTGCCGTCAGGATTATTTCCGAGGGGGTGCTGGAGCCGGGATCGTACCGTGACGAGTGGGAGCTGGTTGACGAATTTCACCGGGATGTCCCTCAGGGAACCTACTTCATCCGACTGGCAGGCGAAAGCTTTACGAGTTCACGTGCCGTTGTTGTACAACGGTAGGAGAGAGAAAAAAGAAGAATGTTGGAAGCCGCTGGAGATCCTGCTCACAAAGTATAGCGATTCTTGCGCATGATCTCACTGCAGGGGTCTCTAACTTCGCAGGTAATGAGTGACGGATTCAAACAGGCGGCGGCGGTCGCACGGAAGGATTTCCGTTCCGAGCTGCGGACCAGGTACTCGCTGAATGCGACCGGGATGTTCGTTGCGGTTGTCGTGACCGTGGTCGTCTTTGCCGTCGGTCGTGAAGAGCTTGGCCCGGCCATTACCGCCGGTTTGCTCTGGATCTGTTTCTTCTTCGCTGCCGTGACCGGTCTGAGTCGTTCGTTTGTTGTGGAGCAGGAGAGGGGAACCATTCTGCTGCTCCGCCTGACGCTCTCCTCCACACCCGTCTATTTCGGAAAGCTGATGTTCAATCTCACCCTGTCGCTGGTGACCAACGGGTTGATTGTTCTCCTCTTTCTGATCTTCATTCCCAATGCGTACGGAGGGGATGTTCCGACACTTGTTGTGGTGGCGTTGCTCCTGAGTCTCGGACTTGCTGCAGCACTGACCATTGTTTCGGCAATTATTGCCCGCGCATCGGCCCGGGGAGCTCTGTCGGCCGTTCTGGCCTTTCCCATCATTCTCCCCCTTGTCGTTCTCGGAGTCGATATGCTCGGTCGGGGGGCTGAAGGAAAATCGCTCGCAGTGATGACGAACGAATTGCTCCTTGTCGGGGCCTACGTGATCATCACCATTGCCCTGAGCTATATTCTCTTTGATTTGCTCTGGAAAGAATAAAGGTTATGCCATGAAGATTGTAATGGGAATCGCCATCGTTGCCGGAATCGTCCTCGGCTTTGTGCCGGGGGGACTTGCCGGACGGAAGCCGGCCTGGTGGCGGTGGCTGACCATGGCCTCGATGGTTCTGCTGGTCTTCCTTGCCTTCTGGTTGCCGACCGGCGGATCGTTCGGCGGCGCGGCAATGGTGGAGGTTGGCCGGGGTGAGGGGGCGTATGTTCCGGTTCTGATGGAGATTACCGGGACTGAAGGGACCACCATCGTCGGCAGAGATATGACCGGCAAGGAAAAGAGTGTGGACGTTTCGGCGCTGGATGAGGAAGACCGGGCCGACCTTGCCGTAGGGGAACGAGGAATCCTTTCAGTGAAGAGAGAGCCGGCCTCCGACAGGTATCAGGCGCGGAGCATCGTCAGGATGAATCCGGTTGTCGCTCTTCCGCTGCTTCCTGCGCTTGAGGAACGGGCCCGCAATCTCTACTTTCATGTACCCAGTGCCTGGTTTGCCGAGTTGGCCTGGCTGATTGCCGTCGTCTTTGCTATCCGGTATCTGATGAAAAGGGATGTCGAAGAAGATGTCAAGGCAACTGCCGCGGCTACAGTGGGGGCGCTCTTCTGTGTGCTGGCAACGGTCACCGGCTCCATCTGGGCCAAGTTCAACTGGGGATCGTTCTGGAACTGGGACCCGCGACAGGTCTCGATCTTTATTGTTCTGGTGATCTACGGTGCCTGGTTTGCCCTCCGTTCGGCAATATCATCGGCCGAACTCCGGGCGCGCATTTCATCGGTTTACCTGATCCTTCTCGTTCTTCCGGTCACATTCTTCATCTTTGTCTATCCGCGCATCATGCCGGGACTCCATCCCGGAGCCGAGGGGAGCGGGACGATCGGTCCGGTGATCGATCCGGCGGAAATCTGGCTGAACCCGACAAAGGAGGCGCTCTTCTCCCTTGCCTTCTTTGCCTTCTCACTCCTGTTTTTCTGGATGGTCAACCTCTCGGCCCGTCTGAGGCTTCTGGGGTTGAGAGCCTCACGTGGAGCCGAGCCGGAGGCCGTAACGTCACGTCAAGGCCCGACGGTTCAGGCAATCGATCGGGGGGCGACTCGTCAGGACTGAGGTTTGCGCGGCGAGGGTTGAAATCGGGCTTCAGGATTTTCAGGACTACTATAACATTTGCCGAACCATGGACTTCTTTGTCGAAAATTCAATTTACGTCACGCTTGTCATCGCCGGTGTGATTCTGTTGGGAATCCTTTTCTATCTGAACAGAATTGACGCACGGCTCAGAAAGCTTGAAGGAGAAAAGCATTCATGAAACCGAAATATCTTGCGGGAGCCGTCATCGGCATCGGCCTTGTTGTTGTGGCCGTTCTCTTTGCGGTGAACAGCCAGCAGGTCTATGTCCTCTTTACCACCGCCGTCGAATCCGGGGGACAGGTGCAGGTCCGTGGAACATGGGTCAAGGAGAAGGGATCGGAATACAATGCCGATGAAAATCTGTTCCGGTTCACCCTGCGGGATGAGGCCGGAGGAGAGATGGAGGTTCACTATCACGGCGCGAAGCCGAACAATTTCGAACTGGCCGAGGAGGTTGTGGTTGGCGGTCGGGTAAATGATGGAATCTTTGCGGCCACCAGCGTTCTGACGAAGTGTCCCTCGAAATACGAGGCCGACAGCATCAGCACGCATGGAAACGGCGGCTATTGACGATAATTTTTTGGTTGCATGAAAAGACGATACTGGTATCTGGCCTCACTGGTCGTGTTTGTTCCTCTGGTCCTCTGGTATGCGGGGCAATTCTCCGACCTGCCCGACCTTACCTTTGCACAGGCAAGTATGGAAGATGACCACACCAAACGGGTGATGGTCACCGGCGAACTTGTGGCCGACGGGGGAATCAACGGAGCGGAGGAAGGCATGACCTTCTACCTGAAAGATTCCGAAGGAAAAAGGGAGCGGGTCTTCTATGAAGGGAAATCGGACTTCACTGAGGAAGATCTGACCTCGGCTTCAAGCATCTCGGCCATCGGCCACATGTGCAGCGACGGACAGGGGCCGAGATTCCATGCGAAGCAGTTGCATCTGGAGTAGAGTTGATAGAGAGAGGAGTTTATAGAGTTCTTTGAGTGGGGGAGAGTGGCAGAGAGTGTGAGAGTGAATGAGTATGTGAGTTGATAGAGAGAGGAGTTCGTAGAGTTCTTTGAGTGGGGGAGAGTGTGTATGTGGGAAGAGTTGAAAGCCAACTGCTGAAGGCTGCAAGCTGATTGCCAATTGCTCACGCAAAGGACGCAAAGAGCGAAGGCGCAAAGCTTCTCACGCATAGCCGATTGCTCAAAGCTCAAAGCTCAAAGCTGACGGCTCATAGCTGAAGGCTGAAGGCTCAAAGCTGATCGCTCATAGCTGACAACTCACCCCTTTTGAATTTTTCATTTTTAATTTTGCATTGAATTTATGGCCGGTCACATCGGCTCGTTTCTTATTGCACTCGGTTTTTCGGCGGGATTGATCTCCGGGATCAGTTATCTCCGATCGATCCGGTCCTCGGGAAGTACTTCGGAGACATCGTTGAACATCGCCCGCGGCGGATTCTACGTGATGGTCTTTGCCGTCATGTTCGCCTCGGCGATTCTGATGTATCTGATTCTGAACCACCGGTTCGAATACCACTATGTCTGGGCCCACTCCTCGATGAACCTTGCCCGACCGTTTCTGGTTGCGGCATTCTATTCGGGGCAGGAAGGGAGCTTCATGCTCTGGACGCTGCTGACGGCCCTGATCGGTGTCTTCGTTCTGGGTTACGCCCAACGGTATCGCTACGAAGCCGAAGCGATGTCGGTCTATATGCTGGTGGTGGTGCTGTTGCTGCTGATTCTCGTCGTCGATTCTCCGTTCCACACGATCTTTGCGGCCTTCCCCGACCAGGCCCTTCCGGCAGATTTCGTTCCGAAGGATGGACGGGGTCTCAACCCGCAGCTCGAGAACCTCTGGATCACGATTCATCCGCCGATTCTCTTCACCGGTTTTGCCGCGATGACCGTTCCTTTTGTTTTTGCCATTGCCGGACTGATTCGCCGTGACTATCAGCGATGGATTTCCGTGGCCCTCCCCTGGACTCTTTTTGCGTCGATGGTTCTCGGGTTCGGCATCATGCTCGGCGGGTGGTGGGCCTACGAAACGCTCGGATGGGGAGGCTACTGGGCTTGGGATCCGGTGGAGAACTCGTCGCTGATTCCATGGCTGATCTGCGTTGCGCTGGTTCACACGATGATCGTTCAGAAGCGGACCGGTATCGTGGAGCGGGGGGTGACCAGAAAGATCGGCGGGCTTGTCCGGACGAACTTTGTGCTGGCCGTCTGTGCCTTCTCCGGTATTCTCTATTCCACCTTCCTGACCCGTTCCGGGGTGTTGGAGGATACCTCCGTCCACAGCTTCGTTACGCCGGGAAATTTTGTCTATGGCGTTCTCCTTGCAATCCTTCTGACGTTCTTTCTGGCAGGTATCACCGCTCTCTTCTTCCGCTGGCGCGATCTCTCGACCCGGACGCTGGAGCTGCGGACGATGTCGCGCGAGAACTGGCTCGGAATCGGTTCGGCGATTCTCCTGGCCTCGGCATTTATTGTCCTGGTCGGAACCAGCTGGCCGATCCTGATGCCTCTGATCGGCAATCCGAAGGCCAAGATCGATATGTCGTTCTACAACAACACGCATATCTGGCTCGGACTTGCCATCGTTCTGGTCAATGCCCTGAGCATTGCATTGAAATGGAAGAACACGTCGGGGCAGGAGTTGAAGAAGAGCCTGAGCCTCTCGGTTCCGATCGCTCTGGTTGCCACGTTTCTCGTTGTCCTTCTCGGCGGCGTCACCGATCCGGTCTTTGTTCTGTTGATGTTCGGTGCCCTTCTGGCCCTTACCATCAACACGATCGAAGCGGTGCGTTATCTCCGGGCCAACTGGCGGATGGCCGGGGCGTATGTCGCCCATGCCGGACTTGCCTTTCTGGTGGTCGGAATAATTTTCACCTCGCGCTACAGTCTGACCGAACACATTCAGCTTGTTGAAGGGGAGACCAAAGAGGTCTTCGGCTACAACGCGTCGTTTATCGGTCGTGATACGATCGAGCGCGAGAAGCGGGATCGGGAAAAATTCGAGTTCAAGATCAGACTGGAGAAGGGGGGAGAAGAGCAGATTGTCCGTCCGGTGATTTTCTGGAGCGATTTCAATCAACGGGAACAGGCATTCCTTGAGCCAGGCATTGTCTATTCGCCGACAAGGGATCTCTATATTTCTCCGAAGTCCCTCGAAGGGGTCGGGGGTGACCCGACGGCGGTGCTTGCAAAGGGAGAGAAGACGCCGGTCCCGCAGGATTCCTCGGTAATCGTTCGTTTCGAGAAATTCGACATGAGTCGGGCACAGTCCGAAGGGCTTCAGGGGGCGGTGCTGGATATTCAGCGACCGGATACCTCCTTCTACTTCACGATCTATCGTCAGCTTGACGGGCGCTATGGGATGAACCCGATTCCGGGAAGCAATCTTTCGCTCGGTTTTGCCGAGCTGATCGTTGATCAGGAAGAGTTGGCCGAATCGAAAGCCCGGATCCGTTTTGCATCATCGGATCATCCTTCGCCACCGGAAAAACAGGCTATCGCTCTGGAAGTCTCGATCAAGCCCTTTATCTCTCTTGTCTGGGGAGGAGTGATTGTCATGGTTTTCGGTTTCTTCCTGTCGATTCTCCGGCGCCGAAGAGAACTGGAGGCGGCCGAAGCGTTTTTGCCCGTCGGGGAGGTCGAGGAGGACAAAGGAGACCGGAAAGGGGACCAGGAGGATGAGGATGGAGGGGAGACCGCAATCGGGGCGGATGTGGAGAGGGGGGAAGGAGAACCGAAAAAAGAGCCGGATTCCGTAAGTTGACACATGGTTGGATTGAACGTATAGGGAAAGAAGCGAAATGATTATGGAAAAGAGCAGGGGGGCGATGACGATAGCCCCTGCAAAGGAGATCCACGAAGAGGATCGGTTGTTGTCGCCCGAACAGCGGCAGTATGCCCACGACATGTTCTCGAAGTATCTGGCCAAGGAAGGACTCCGGATTACTTCGGAGCGCTTCAAGGTCCTTGAGGCGGTGCTGGACATGAAAGGGCATTTCAACGCCGATGAACTCTACGCGGCGATGGTGATGAACAAATCGCGGACAAGTCGCGCCACCGTCTACTCGACGCTGGAGTTGCTTGAGAAGAGCGAGATCATCTTCCGTCACAACTTCCGGAGCGATTGCAACTATTACGAAGTCCGGTTCGACGAGCCGCATCACGACCATCTGATCTGCGTCAGTTGCGGACACATTTCCGAGTTCGTCCTGCCGCAGTTGATGGATATCCGCAAACAGGTGGCCGAGACTGCCGGTCTGAAGGTTGTCGATCATTCCTTCCAGGTCTTCGCCGAATGTGATAACCCGAAGGATTGTCCCCACAACAAGTGAGTCATCGGAGCAAATCTCTCACACAGCACTGAAACGAAAGCAACAGGTCATGTTCAGCAAACAGGTTTGGCACGACAGGAAGCATCAGGCAGAAGTC
>CAMLOB010000226.1 GCA_946481475.1 uncultured Chlorobiota bacterium
GTACCGAGAGGAGGGAGAGAATCGCCATGAGCGCGGCCGGGTAGAATCCTCCACCGACAAACAGCCACTCCCGACCGAAAAATCCAAGCAGCAGAAGGGCCACCACCAGCGCCATGTAGAGGCCCGGGCGCCATCCCTTCTGCAGACGCAGACCGATCAGCACCAGATAGAGGCCGATCACTATGCCGCCGACAAGCGATACATAATCGGTCGAAGCGGCATATCCGGTAATGCCGACGATCAGAACGGTGATGCCGAAGAGCATCTGATAGAGTGCCGTTGCGCGCATAGTGCAGAGCGTTCGTTAAGTTCTTGTGAATCCCGATTCGTGAAAATACCAACCTCCGGCTATCCTGCCCGGAAACCCTCTGTAAACGGGAGGTGATCGGCGGCGAGGATGCCGAACAGACCGAAGAATTCGACTGCCGGACGGACATCGTGAACGCGGAGGATTGTCCCTCCGTTGAGAACTGCCGCCGCGTGCGCACCGAGCGTTCCGTAGAGACGTTCGGAGGGGGGGAGTCCGCCGAGTCGCCGACCGACAAACGATTTTCTTGAGGCCCCTATCAAGAGCGGAACCCCGAGTTGACCGAACGTCCCCAACTCCCGGATCAGCCGTTCGGAATCTCCGGCCCCCTTGGCAAAACCGATGCCGGGGTCGGCAACAGGTTTGCGGACGCCGCGCGAACGGGCACGCTCGATTCTCTGCCGAAGATAGTCGATGACCTCTGTGACCACGTCATCATATTCGATCCGGTCAACAGGCTCTCTGTTAACCGGGTTGTGACCATGCATCAGGATACAGGGAATGTCCGCTTCGGCAGCTACGTCCCAGATCTCCTCATCGTATTCCCCCGCGCTGACGTCGTTGAGAATGCCGGCTCCGGCTTTGATTGCGGCCCCGGCCACCTGCGGTTTCATCGTGTCGATCGAGATCATCGCCTCCGGCTCTTTTGAAAGAATCTCTTCGATCACCGGAACGACCCGCTCGATCTCCTCTTCGACGGAGACCGCTGTCGATCCCGCTCCGTAGTCGCGACCGGGGGGACGGGTGGACTCTCCTCCGATGTCCAGGATGTCGGCCCCTTCGGCCAGCAGCCGCAGTCCATGCTCCACGGCGTTGTCCCGGAGCGAGAAGTTTCCGCCATCATAGAAGCTGTCGGGGGTGACGTTGACGATGCCCATAATCAGGGGAGGGGGATGGACTCGCGACTGCAATAGTGCCCCGATCCACTCCCACGATTCGGAGGCGTTACCGGTCTGTATGGTCTTCATCTTTTTTGTTGTGGTGTTGCTGAACATGTCTTCATGCCGTGGGTGGGGCGCAAGGTTTTGCGGTGGGCGCAAGGTTTTGCGCCCCTACGGGAGATCGATTCCACGTTATCCGATCGACATTTGAAAATCGACATTCGAAATTTCCCTTGTTCCCTTCAGGCGGGACATGGTACCCCATGTCCCTGCCGATGTCGTTCCCCTCGTCCTCTGCTACGATACGTTTCTCCTCAACAATTCCGGGCGACGTAGATTCCCCTCACTATGAAAACTCAAGCTAAGGGAAAGAACCGGGAGACCGAAATCGGAAAGAGGGAGACCGGGGCAGCATCCGGCAATGCGGGAATCCGGCTGAACAAGGTGCTGGCCGATGCGGGCGTGGCTTCCAGAAGGGGAGCCGACGAAATGATCACCGCAGGGAAGGTGCAGGTGAACGGTGTTGTCGTGCGGGAACTCGGGGTGCGCGTCGGAAGTGAGGACAAGGTCGTGGTTGACGGAAAACCGATCCGCCGGAAAGAACGGCTGCGCTATATCCTGTTGAACAAACCGAAAGATACGATCACGACGACCCGGGACGAGAAGGGGAGACGGACGGTGATGGAACTGGTGGACGTGCCGGAGCGGCTCTATCCGGTCGGACGACTGGATCGGGAGACGACCGGCGTGCTCTTGCTGACAAACGACGGAGATCTTGCCTACAGGATGACGCATCCGCGCTACGAGGTGGAGCGGGAATATCGTGTGCTGCTTGACCGACCGATCACTCTCGACGATGCGCAACGAATTTCCGAAGGAGTCGACATCGGTCACGGCGAGAAGTCGCAACCGTGCGAGCTCCTTCTGGAAGAGGACCGCAAAAATCTGGTGATCATTCTCAGAGAGGGAAAGAACAGAGAGGTCAGAAGAATCTTCAAGGCGTTCGACTACGAAGTGCAGCGACTTCATCGGCTGAGCTACGGGGGGCTGACGGTCTCCGGAATGAAACGTGGAGAGTGGCGGGAGCTGAACCGACGGGAGGTGAGGGAACTGGAGCAGTTCCTGAGGATGAAAAAGAAATCGGCCGGGAGGCCGAAGACCCCGTAGAACGCGATCCGCTCAACTTCAATACATCACAAGAAGCGGATCGCGTTCTGATACGGGTTACTACGATGTCCTTACTGCAGCTATCATCCTTATCCTCTGCCGAGGCTCGGACTGCGGGAGACGATCACGCTGTCTCTGCGATCTCCGCCGTTGTCATCACCACCGTCGTCCCCTCCGTTGTCATCGGCTCCGCGTCCGCGGCCTCCTCTGCCGCGACCTCCACGGTCTCCGCCGTTGTCGTCTCCCGGAGGATCGATCATGATCGTATCGCAGTCGTCTCTTCCATCTCCGCGCGGGTCAATCCAGTTGGAATCCTTGTCTCCCCACGGGTCAATCCGGTTGGAGTCTCTGCCTCCGCCGCGACCATCTCCCCACGGATCGATAATTACCGTATCGCCACCTCCGCCGTTTCCTCCATTACCTCCGCCCCCCGTTCCCCCTCCGCCGAACGGATCGAACGGAAGATCGTGACAACCGACGAAGCCGATCATTGCAAAGGCTCCGAGAATTATTGAGAATGTTTTCATTGTTATCAGCATTTCATTGATGTCGTGTAAATACTTTGCGGACCTGACGGTCCGGTTGATTCAAGTGGGCGATGACATGGAACGTTCAACATCATCTCGGCGTTACCGGTGACGCCGAGTGGAATAACCATCTATCGGAAATGCCGTTACACGGACGATTGAAAATGAAAGACGAGATAAAGGATATGACATTCCTCGACCTCTTCAAGCGGGAGGTCGGGATGACGAAAGATCTTCCCTACGTCGATGGGGGAAGTGAGCGACAGAAGCTTGACGTCTATGCACCGCCGGATGCCGACGGGCTGCCGGTGACGATGTGGTTCTATGGCGGAGGCTGGCGAAGCGGCGACAAGAGATTGTTCGAACATCTCGGACGTGCCTTTGCCGTTCGGGGGATCGTGACCGTGGCGGCCAACTATCGGCTTACTCCGGAAGTGGGTTATCCCGATCACGCTCGCGACTGCGCCGCAGCGACCGCATGGGTCTATCGGAATATCGTCCGGTACGGCGGCGATCCCGACGCGCTTTTCCTCTCCGGACATTCGGCCGGTGCCCATCTCGCAGCGATGGTTGCGCTCGATTCACGCTTCCTTGAAGAAGAGGGATTGTCGAACGACATCATTCGGGGCGTGGTCATGATCAGCGGTGCGACCGACATCGCCGGCCACGTTCACTCGTCGGTCTTCACCACGCGGGAGCATATCGAGGAGACGTTCGGTTCAAGCCGGGCGGAACAGCAGGCCGCCTCGCCGATCAATCTGGTAAGTCCGGACGATCCGCCGTTTCTGATCGTGACCGCAGAGAAAGATCCTCCCGGACTTCACGAACAGGGAAAGAACCTTGCCGATGCCCTTCGGGATGTCGACGTGTTTGCCCGCTATCTCAGCGTCAAGGGGCGAGACCACTTCTCGATTGTCCGTCGGTTCGGTCCCGGAGACGACACCACGGCAAATTCTGCAGCGGAGTTCATTCATCGGATCACCGGGCGAACGAGAGGGTAGAGGGATCCGGAGCCGACCGGACATCCGATCCGTGTTCATCCGTCCCGATCCGTCGTATCCGTGTACGATCATATCGGGAAAACCGAAACCGTACAGGGCAACAGAGTGATAAACCCGGATCATTCCCGATTGCTATATTCTCACCTCAAACTTGTCAGCGCATGGGAAAAGCACTTGTCATCGTCGAGTCACCTTCAAAGGCAAAGACCATCAACAAATATCTCGGGCCCGAGTACATCGTCGAGGCCTCGCTCGGTCATGTCCGCGATCTGCCGAAGAAAGACATTGCCGTCAACATCGAAGAGGGGTTCGTTCCGACATACGTGACGATCGACCGGAAGCAGGACGTCCTCGACCGTCTCCGTCAGCTCTCGCGGCAATGCGATGCGATCTATCTGGCCACCGACCCGGACCGTGAAGGGGAGGCGATTGCATGGCATGTGGCGCAGGAGATCGCCGACGATTCCCTCCCTCTCTACAGAGTTCTCTTCAACGAGATTACCGGTGCCGGTGTGAAGAAGGCGATGACTGCTCCGCGACGACTCGACATGGATCTTGTCCGGGCGCAGGAGGCGAGGCGTGTGATGGACAGGCTGATCGGCTACAAGATCTCTCCGTTTCTCTGGAACGCCTTCCGGGGAGAAGCCCACACCGGACTGTCGGCCGGTCGTGTCCAGTCGGTTGCCTTGCGGCTTGTGGTGGAGCGGGAGAAGGAGATCAATTCGTTTATCCCGATTGAATACTGGAATCTGATCGGCACGTTCAGAACCGACAAGGATGAGGAGTTCACCGCCCGGCTTGTGGAGTATGACGGTATCACGCTGAGGAACCCGTCGGGATCGGCCGCTGCGCTGCAGGGAAAAGAAGACAAGGAGGAGAAGAAGCCCTACATCGCCACCGAAGAGGAGGCGACGCGGATCAGGGATCGCGCCCTCTTCGAGGAGTATCACGTGGAGAAGCTGGAGAAGAAGGAAGTAAAACGTTCGGCTCCTCCTCCGTTTACCACCTCCACGCTGCAACAGGATGCCGGACGACGACTGAAGATGAAACCGAAAGCGGCGATGACGGCGGCACAGAAACTGTACGAAGGGGTCGAGCTCGGATCGAAAGGTCGTGTCGGATTGATCACCTACATGCGTACCGACTCGGTTCGGGTCAGCGACGAGGCGGTGGGGGCTGCGCACGACTGGATCTTCGAGAACTACGGCAAGGAGTACGTTCCGAAGAAGCCGAGAGAACACCGGCAGAAGAAGGGAGCGATCGTGCAGGATGCCCACGAGGCGATTCGCCCGACCGATCTGAAGATCACGCCGCGTGCCGCCCGCAAGTTTCTGGATGAAGACCTGGCGAATCTTTACGAACTGATCTACCGCCGCTTTGTCGCATCGCAGATGACCGACGCGATCTTTGATCAGACCGTTGTTGAACTTCGCGGAGGAACGTTCCTCTTCCGGGCTTCCGGTCGGGTGAACAGATTCCGCGGCTGGCTGCAGGTCTACGACGATCAGGAGGAGCGGAAGGAGAGCCGGAAATCCTCGAACGAGGAAGAAAGTGAGGACGAGGGGAAGACGTTGCCTGCGAGTCTGCGGAAGGGGGGACCTGTGGACCTGCTGACGCTGGTGACGAAGCGGAGCCGGACGAAGCCGCCGCCGAGGTATACCGAGAGTACGCTCGTGAAGGAACTGGAGACCAAAGGGGTGGGACGACCCAGCACCTACGCGCAGACGATCGCAACGGTCCTTGACAGAGGGTATGTGTTCGAGAGCGGCAGACTGCTTCATGCCTCCGATCTCGGCATCCGGGTATCCGACATCCTCACCGCCAGTTTCCCGAAGCTCTTCGACGTGAAATTCACTGCCCGGATGGAGAAAGATCTGGACAGTATTGCCGAGGGGAAGCAGACCTATCTGAAAGTGATGCAGGGATTCTACAAGCCCTTCACCCTCGCGCTGAAAGGGGCGCGAATCGATGTCGGCTCGGGTTCGTCGGGCATCGGAGAACGACGGAATCCTCCGCGCCTGCAGAAGACGACGGCGCGACGGATGGAGAAGAAGGAGAAAGCGTTGAGCGGAGGGAAGAACGAAAAGATTCTCTGCGATCAGTGCGGTTCGGCGATGGAGTTGCGCGAGGGGAAGTACGGTCCATACTATGCCTGCACTTCGTTCCCGAAATGTTCCCGGCTGATTCCGGTGGCCGAACTGGAAAAGAAGACACTCCCCGGGACGAAGACCGGGGGGAAGAAACGGGGGACGACTTCGGCAAAGACGGAGGATGGGGCCGACGGCATGACCTGCGAGAAGTGCGGCGCGCCGATGGTTCGCCGTTCCGGAAAGAACGGAGAGTTCTACGGATGCAGTGCCTTCCCGAACTGCCGGAACACGAAACCGGTGACGATGGATATTCCCTGTCCGAAATGCGGCGAGGGTTCTCTGGTGGAGCGGACCGGCGGAAAATACAACAGTACTTTCTACGGCTGCTCGCGTTATCCCGACTGCCGCTTCACCGCAAATACAAAACCTTCGTGAACCCTTGTGTCTCCGCCGCGGCGGATGCCTTCGTTGTCAATCTTTCTGCTCGCAGGAAGAACAACACAAAGGCATCCGCCGTGGCGGAAGCACGAAGAAGAAACGGGGAACGGATATTGCGATCCGTTCCCCGTTCGTTTTGTTGAAGAACTGCAGCCGTTGCACTACGAGTTCATTGCCTTCAGAAATTCCTTGTTCGACTTCGTTCCCTGGATGCGGCTGAGCATGAACTCCATCGCCTCCA
>CAMLOB010000227.1 GCA_946481475.1 uncultured Chlorobiota bacterium
GTACCACGAAGCAACTGAGACTTCTGCAATTCGAGACTTTTAAGAAACCCTCTCACTTCCGAACGATCTCGATATCGCCGTATGAGGAGAGGCGGTTGTTCTCATTTCCCGCGTCGATCAGGGTGAAGACGATACGGTAGAGTCCGGGGGGAGCGGCTTGTTCATCGTCGTTGAGAAGATCCCAGATCATTACGAGTTCGCCGGCCGTTAATCTGCCGACAAAGATCCGGCGAACCCTCTCTCCCTTCTTGTCGACCACATCGCAGGTCACATCTGCGATGGTCTGCAACTGAAGGTGAAAGGCAATTTCCTCCTGTCCGGTCATTACCGGATTCGGATAAGCCGGGCTCAGCGCCGCCCACGGTTCAGTGGTCCCCGAGCGAACTTCCATTCTCCAGTCATCCGGATCGATTTCGGTCACCTGTCCGGTCTCGAACGTTCTGGTGATGCCGGAGATGTCCACGTCCTCCGGATCGGTGCCGCATGACGTCAGGAGTGAGAGTCCGGCAAGTAGGAGAAGCAAGCGATAATTCATCTTTACCTCCGAAGTGTTGTGGGCTGAACATCCTTTCCCTTCCCGTCACGGGATGGCTTTCAAGATAGTTGCGGACAGGGAGAACCGCAATGGCATTCTCCGGATTCTCGAGAAGCCGGCTCTTTCAGAAGGGAAGCGCTGAAGAAAGGCTGAAGCTGCCGTCAACTCCTTCTGCCGCTTCTCGCTTGTTTTTGATACCCTTCGTCGGCAGCTTTATCCTTCAGTCTGAAGATCATATAGCCCCCGAGCACGATCATTCCGATTGAAATCCACTGCGCTTGCGACAGTGTCCCATACTCCGGATTCAATCGGAGAAATTCAACCAGAAAACGTTCGAGGCCGGCCAGAACAAGGTAGATGGAGAAGAGCATTCCGGCCGCCATCGGACGCTTGCGGATTGCCCAGAGAAATGCAAAGATCGCCAGGGCGGCAAGCGTTTCGTAGACCGGTGTCGGGTGGACCGGAATGTCGACCGGGACATCCCGGCCCGGAAAAATCCGGTGCCAGAGTTCGACAAGCTGCGGGTTCTCCGCCGCGAGTGTGGGGACCGTCCCTTTCGGATAGGTCATCGCCCAGGGAACGTCGGTCGGGATGCCGTAGTCGCCGTCTCCGGCAAGCTGGCAGCCGATCCGTCCGATGCCGTAGGCGATGATCAGTGAGGGGGCTGCGGCGTCGGCGACGCGGAGGAAGCCGAGTTTCTGATTGCGGACGTAGAGAAAGATCAGAAGAGTGGCCAGAATCAGGCCGCCGTAGAACGTCAGCCCGGCGGCCGAGAAGAGTTCTCCGGCCGGGTCCTGCACGAACTGATCCCAGTTCTCGAAGACGCTGAAGAGCTTCGAGCCGACGACTCCTCCAACCAGCGCGATCAGTGTGATCGTCCCCGCCTTCTCCGGCGGCATCCCCTTGCGACGGAATTCCCGTACCAGCAGAAGGTTGGCCACGATGAAGGCGAGTCCCATCATCAGACCGAAACTGTAAATCTTGATCGGGCCGATCTCAAAGAGTACCGGTATCACTATCTTTCCCCTTTATTCGTGCAAACTGTTCCTGTAAGCTTTTTGCGTACCCTTTGCCGGGCACCTGCCGGACAAACATACGGAAGGAGGGGAAAACGGTGATGGAATCGGGGGGGAGAGAGTTCGTAGAGTTTATAGAGAGAGGAGTTTATAGAGTGGGTGAGCGGGAGGGACCGCCGTAGCCGATAAGTCAAGGAGTCGAGAGTCAGGAGTGAGAGAGTCGAGAGGAAGCGATATCCTCTGCCGATAATTCCCTCCTCCAAGCTCACGGCTCAAAGCTGACCGCTCACGGCTGAAAGCTCATAGCTCAAAGCTGACCGCTCACGGCTGAAAGCTCATAGCTCAAAGCTGACCGCTCACGGCTGAAAGCTGACCGCTCATGGCTCACCCCCCCAAAAAACACAAAGTCAAACAATGGACAACCTGCAACATATACGCCGTCGCCTTGAAGAGACGATTGCCGGATACGGCCCGGTGGTCGTCGGCTTCTCGGCCGGGGTCGATTCCTCGGTGGTTGCCGTCGCTGCCCGGAATGCTCTCGGGGAGGATGCGCTGATTGTGACGGCGGCTACCGAGACGATTACCGGCGAGGATCTGGAGCTTGCCCGGGAGCTTGCCCTTCTCCACGATCTGAATCATCGGGAGATCGATTACAATGAACTGGAGATTGAAGGCTACGCGGAGAACCCGACCAACCGCTGCTTCTTCTGCAAGGATGCCCTCTACCAACGCCTTGCGGTAATTGCAGGGGAGAGGGGAGGGGCCGTCATTCTGGATGGAACGAATGCCGACGATGAAGGGGATTATCGTCCGGGACGGGAAGCGGCCCGGAACCATGGCGTCCGTTCTCCGCTGCTGGAGCTGGGATTGACGAAGGAGGTTGTCCGTGCTCTGGCCGGATTGTACGGTCTGCCGAACCGTGACAAGCCTTCGGCCCCCTGTCTCTCCTCGCGTGTTCCCTACGGAACGACGATCACCCGGGAAATACTCGAACGGATCGGCAGGGCCGAGAAGGGGTTGCGTGATCTCGGTTTCCGCGAGCTTCGCGTCCGCCATCACGATGATGTCGCCCGACTGGAGCTTCCCCGCGAGGAGTTCTCCCACGCCCTTCTACTGGCTGAGGAAATCGACGCCGCAGTCCGTGAGGCCGGATACCGCTACGTTGCCCTCGACCTGAAGGGCTTCCGCTCCGGCTCGCTGAACGAAGCGCTGACGCAGATCGAACTTCCGGTCCGGTGAGCCCGAGTGGGGAATCAAGGCCGACGTAATACTATATCATCGATGAATCGAACCGAACATATTGATCTTCACCTGCTCCTCTCCCACCTTCAGTCGGGAGAGATGAGTCTGGAGGAGGTAAAGCTCAGCATAGAGTCGACGAACGGATTCCTCCGGACCGCATCGGCGACGATCGATACCGAACGGGGGGAGCGATGCGGACTTCCCGAGGTGATCTATTGTGAGTCGAAGTCGGCCGAACAGATCATTGAGGTTGCCGGTCCGCTCCGCAGTCGCGCCGGCGTTGCGTTCGGCACCAGGTGTTCGGCGGAGAAGGGGGAGATCATTTGCCGGGAGTTCCCCGATGCCGACTACGACCAGTTGTCGCGGACGATCCGTATCGGTTCCCCGCTGAAGTCCTGGACCGGGACGCTCACCGGGATTATCGCTGCCGGGACGAGCGATCTCCCCGTGGCGACCGAGGGGGTCAGAACGCTGGAGACGTTCGGTGCCCCGGTCCGGCTCCTGACCGATGTGGGTGTGGCCGGACTCCACCGTCTGCTGGCGCACAGACAAACGCTGGATGAGGCCGGTGTGCTGATTGTGGTTGCCGGAATGGAAGGAGCGTTGCCGAGTGTTGTCGGCGGGATGACCCGTCGTCCGGTGATTGCCGTGCCGACAAGTGTCGGGTATGGGACCGCTCTCGGCGGATTTACCCCTCTTCTGGGAATGCTGACAAGCTGCGCTTCCGGTCTTACCGTCGTCAACATCGACAACGGCTTCGGCGCCGCCGCCGCCGCCATCCGGATTCTGGGAGGAATCGTGAAAGAGTCTGAAGGGACGTAATGTTCGGTCCGGTCAGTCGTTCTTGTCCGTCGCAACAAATATTCCGCATCCGAATTCATACTGATGCACAGTTTGCAGGGGTACATTGATGATATACGTAACGCGTAAAGCCCATTTTTCCGCCGCACACCGGCTCTATAATCCGGAGTTCAGCGACGAGCGGAACAATGAAATCTTCGACAAGTGCAACAATCCGAACGGTCACGGTCACAACTATGTGGTGGAGGTTACCGTTCGGGGTCTTCCCGATCCGGCCACCGGCTACGTGATCGACCTGAAGGAACTTGCACGCATTCTCGATCAGGAGATCATCGACAAGGTCGACCACAAGCATCTGAATCTCGATGTCGATTTCCTGCGGGGAATCAACCCGACAGCCGAAAATCTTGCGGTCGTCTTCTGGCGTATCCTTCAGCCGGCGATTCCGTCCGGAGAACTTCACGCCATCAAAATCTTCGAATCCGATAACAACTTCGTCGAGTATTTCGGTGAACCCGTCACGCTAGTGCGGCACGGTCTGCTGAATGAAGAGGGGGTGGAGGTATAGCTATGTGTGATCTTCTGATACCGGAAAACGGACTGTACAAAGGGGAGGATATGATCGAAGGGGGGAACCGGATCGATATTCCCAGGATGGAAGAACTTGTCAGAGAGACGCTCCGCATTGTGGGGGAAGAGCCGGAACGGGAGGGACTTCTCCGTACGCCTCACCGCGTTGCGAAGGCGTGGGAGTTCCTGACCGATGGATATGCAATGGACATTGACGAGGTGCTCAACGGAGCGATCTTCGAGGAGCGGTACGACGAAATGGTGATCGTCAAGGATATCGACTTCTACAGTCTCTGCGAACATCATTGTCTTCCCTTCTTCGGCAAGGCTCACATCGCCTATATCCCGAACGGGAAGATCGTCGGACTATCGAAGATCCCCCGTATCGTCGATGTCTTCGCCCGTCGCCTGCAGGTGCAGGAGAGGATGACGCAGCAGATTGCCGAGACGATCCAGCAAAAGCTGCAGCCGCAGGGGGTCGCCGTGGTGACCGAAGCCAGCCATATGTGCATGATGATGCGGGGTGTCCAGAAGCAGAACAGCGCCACCACCGCCAGCGCCATGCTCGGAGTCTTCAAGAACCAGGTGGAGACGCGGAGTGAGTTCATGACGTTGATCGGGTAGAGTTTATAGAGAGAAGAGTTCGTAGAGTTTATAGAGAAGGAGTGGGGGAGTTTGTGAGTGCAAGAGTGGATGAGTGAGGAGCCGAGAGTCAGGAGTCGAGGAGAAGCGATGTTCATTGCTGATAATTCCCTCCTCACAGCTCAAAGCTCACGGCTGAAAGCTCACGGCTCAAAGCTCACGGCTGAAAGCTCACGGCTGAAAGCTCACAGCTCAAAGCTCACGGCTGAAAGCTCACGGCTGAAAGCTCACGGCTGAAAGCTCACAGCTCAAAGCTCCCACCCCTACTCATAACCAATCCGAAAACACCAACCCATGACACCAACCTTTGAACTTGAAAACTCGATCCGCACCTCCGGTCTGCCCCTTGTGGCCGGTGTCGACGAGGCGGGGCGGGGGGCGCTGGCCGGTCCCGTTGTGGCCGGAGCGGTCATTCTGTCGGAAGATTTCGATCTGCCGGGCGTCCGGGATTCAAAGACGATTCCCGAAGCCGAGCGGGAAGCTCTCTACGAACGGATCGTGTCGCAGGTCCCGGCCTGGGGAGTCGGCATTGTGGAGAACGACCGGATCGACCGGATCAACATTCTGCAGGCGACGTTCGCAGCGATGGGGGAGGCGGTCCGGAATCTGGAAATCCGACCCGATTTCGCCCTGATCGACGGACGGGACGCCCCTGATGTCGGGGTCCCCTGCCGGGGGGTGATTCGCGGAGATTCGCTCAGTCTGAGCGTTGCCGCCGCCAGCATTCTGGCCAAGGTGACCCGCGACCGGATCATGCGGGAGCACCACGGTTCTTTTCCCCGGTACGGATTTGACCGGAACAAAGGGTATGGAACGAAGCTGCATCGGGAGGCGATTCAGGAGTGGGGCCCTTGCACTCTGCATAGACTTACTTTTCTCGGAAGCTTGCTTCAAGAGCGTCTTCCTCTGTAATTTCGCCCCGCTATGTACATCAACGGAAAAAACTCGGTTCTCGAAGCCGTTCGCGCCGGCGAGCGTGTCGAGAAGGTCTACTTCCTCTACGGGGCGCAAACCGAAGGGCTGGGGGCGATTCGCAACGCCGCCAAGCAGGCCGGAATACCCTGTACCACGCTCGACCGGAACACATTCCGCGATCTTGAGAAGAAGGGGAATCTGAAGACGAAGTCGCAGGGCGTGATTGCCCGCATCAATCCGATCCTCTTCGTCGATATTGAGGATGTGGTGACGCTCGCCTGGGAGACCGGACGGACTCCGCTGGTGGCGGCGCTCGACGGCATCACCGATCCGCGCAACCTGGGGGCGATTCTCCGCTCGGCCGAGTGTGCCGGTCTCAGCGGCGTCGTCTTCAGCAAGGCTCACAGCTCGGGCGTCAACGACGTCGCGGTCAAGACCAGTGCCGGGGCTGCTCACTTCGTTCCGATCTCCAGAGTCCGAAGCATTACCGAAACCCTCTCCGGTCTGAAGGAGATGGGGATGCAGGTTGTAGGCCTGGATGCCGGAGGAGAAATGAGCTATACCGATATTGACTATACCGAGCCGACGGTGATCGTCGTCGGGAGCGAAGGGGAGGGAATGGATCCGCGTGTTGCCGCAGCCTGCGATCAACTGGTCAGCATTCCGTTGAAGGGGAGCATCTCTTCGCTGAACGCTTCGGTTGCTGCGGGGATCGTGTTCTACGAGGCGGTACGGCAGCGAGAGGGATAAAAAGTGGTGATGTAAGGAAGAGCTATGAGCTGTCAGCGTTGCCGTGACGCCTGAATCCTCTGATCGCACTGGCATTTCGATTCCGGGTCCGGTTGGGGCAAAGGTTTTTGCCCCCTGCGGTATCGGCTTATCCGCCGTGGCGGACTCCTTCTCTCATACACCCCCCACCCCCCTCCC
>CAMLOB010000228.1 GCA_946481475.1 uncultured Chlorobiota bacterium
TGGCGGCCGAGGTCGAGCTGCTCTGCGCCGAGCACGTGGACGGCGAAATGCTCGCATCCCGCAAAGGCGGCGAAGCGCCGCGAATGCCGCCCGATCGACCACAGCACGACCGGCGGGTCGAGCGATATCGAGGAGAATGCCGAAACCGTAATGCCGACCGGACCTTCATCGTTCATCGACGTGACGACGGTCACACCACTTGCAAACCGGCGCATTGCCAGACGCAACCTGTCGGCCTCGACCGGTGTGAGTCGGTTGTCCGGAGTCTGCGGTTCATCGTTCATGGCCGCAAGATACGGAGAGTCCGAAGACGTAGATGTCTCATCCGCTAACGGGGAGGGGGAAGAGTAGAGGATTGGAATGAGGGGGTAGTTATGAGCAGTGAGTTATCAGCAATGAGCTATGAGCAGTGAGTTATCAGCAAGAGTTATCGGCAGTGAGCCGGCTGATAGCCGTAGCAAGGGAGGGTTCGTATGGAAGGGAGAGGGAATAGGAATAGGGAGCGGAGGAGAGGGGGCTGCTTTGCGGGGAGAAGGATTGTTATTTTAACTTGTTCCTGAAATGATGCAGGCGGGGAGCGAACGAAGCCGAACCAAAGAGCGAATCGTGTTGGGGGAGGAGAGCGGACTCGGCGTGGCAGGGGAATCCTGCGTCGGTGCGGTCGTTCGGCAGTTGCCCGACTGTTCAGGGCGACACGGCATCGAATGCAAATATCAATTCTGTCAAAATAGATCATCATGTCCTTTACAAACAATCTGCGGTCATTCATATCCGCCTCCATTCTCTTGCTGATGATACTGACGCCTGAAAGCTCCAGACTGACGGCTCAGGGTTTCGACTACACCCGGATGGCACGTCCGGAGCTGGGTGAGAACCACAAGATCGACCGGGAGAAGATGGACTGGCAGCGGTACGTCCTCGCTGGACCGATCAGCACGCAGAGCGGTCTGTTCCTCAACAGCAACACGATTGCCGAGAGCGATGTCAATCCGGCTCCGCAGAATGAATCGTCCATCGCCATCAGTCCGATCGATCCCGATTTCCTGATCGCCTCGGCGGTCGATTCGCGGCCGGGTGCCTGGGTCTATATCTCGCGTGACGGGGGGGCGTCGTGGGAGAACATCAGCCTGGGAGTCGTCAACGACGTCTGGCAGTCGGGGAACGATCCGTCGGTCGGGTTCGATCACATGGGAAACGCTTACGTGATGTACGGTGCCTTTCCCCGTCCCTTCACCGGCGAGTCCGGTGTCTACATCGCAAAGTCGACCGATCAGGGGATGAGCTGGACGCCCCACATCAGGGTGATTGAACACAAGGGTGCGATGACGCCCGACTCGGCGTTCGAAGACAAGTATTATATCGAGATCGACAGATCGCCGAGCTCTCCCTATCAGGGCTGGATGTATACCCCATGGAAACGGGTGACCGACCGGGACAGCGCCACCGAGATCGTCTTCACCCGCTCGACCGACGGCGGCATGACCTGGTCAACCCCGGTCGGCGTCAGTCCGCGCAAGCCGGGGACGAGCACGCATATCACGTTCGGACAGAGCTTTCCGCTGGTGAAGACCGGAGCCGACGGCGAGATCTATGCCGTCTGGAATGACGGACCGGCCCGAAGCATCGGCTTTGCCCGTTCGACCGACGGGGGGGAGACCTGGACCGATCCGACCTATCCGGTCAGCGGATATGAATATCTCGGGACCGAGCGGCACATCACCGACGCCAACGGAGACACGACCGAGAAGTATCACGTGCTGAAGGGGACGTTCCGGGCTGAGACCTATCCGACGATTGCCGTCGACTACTCGAACTCGCCGAGGCGCGGGTGGATCTATCTCTGCTGGTCGGCCGGGGAGACGCCCGATATTTTCTTTACGCGATCCAGCGATCAGGGTGAGACCTGGACCGAGCCGAAGGTCATTCAGAGCGAAGCGTTCGGCGATCAGTGGTGGCCCTGGATCAGCGTCGACGAGACAAACGGGGATATCGGTGTGATGTACTCCGACAGTCGGGACGATCCCGCAAACATCTTCATCAACACCTATGTCAGCTACAGCAGTGACGGCGGAGAGACCTGGATCGACCGGAAGTCGACCGATGCGGTCAGCGACTTCAGGGATAATCCTTTCGTCAACCAGGTCTTTGCCGGTGATTACAGCGGCAACGCATTCCGGGACGGCAAAATCTATCCCTCCTTTCTCGACACCCGCGACGACAATGACGTCTACACCGCCGTTGTCGATATCCGCAAGCCCTGGCCGGTGGAGAACTTCAGAGTGGGGAGTCGACTTGAGGAGTTGACCGAGGCGCGCCTTTCCTGGCGGAACCCGCCGATGGAGACGGTCTTCGGTCTGCCGATCGATGACTACACGCTTCTGCTTGAACGGGACGGACAGTTTCTTGCCGAACTTCCTTCCGGTACCACGGAGTATGTGCAGGGGGGGCTGACGCTGAATCAGGAGTATGCCTATTCGATCCGGGTGGTCGTTGATAACGATACGAGTACGTCGCGGGATGTGGAGTTCCGCTCAGGAGGGGCAAAACTGCCCGGATCGCCGACTGTTGCGAGCGTGAATCAGTACCGGCCGACCGCTTCAATCTTTCTGGAGATCCCGACGACCCGGGCCGATTCGGTGACGCCCTATACCAACCTTTCGCTGCTTCGCATTTATCGGGACGGAACGCTTCTTCGCGAAGAAAATCTGACGGCGGCCGATACGGGACAATTGATCAAGGTCGACGACACGCCTTCGGATCGGGGGTACTATCGCTACACCTTCACGACGGTCGACGCTTCGCAGCCGCCGAACGAGAGTCCGTTGAGCGATACGGTAGTGCTGTATGCGGGAACGGTTGACCCCTATATGGTGAATCTCGATGACCGCCCGTCGCGGTTCCTGAACACCGGAACGTGGAGCGAGACAACGGAGATCGCTTTCTCCGGCTCCACTTCCCTTACCGATTCTCCCGACGGAAACTATCGCGGGAGGCAGGACTACTCCACGATCTTCTATCCGGTTCTTGCCCGATCCGGCGAGGACTGGACGGTCAGCTTTGACCATATCTGCATTGTCCTCAACGGCGATTCGGCCCTTCTGGAGGTGAGTCGGGATACGGGGACTACCTGGCAGGGGATTGCGGAGTTCGGGATCGACGATTATGCGGGATGGGAGGACCGTCAGGCCGATCCGGGAGACTGGCAGCGGGTCGGGGAGACATACACGCACGACGGCTCGGAACGCCTGCTTCTCTTCCGCCTCCGGATGGTGACCTCATCGCTGAGCCACGCCGACGGGTGGTATGTTGACGATCTGGAGGTAAACCGGCTCCCCTCGTCGGTAAAGGAGGAGGATGGTTCCGACGTTTCCGCCGTCATTCACCCGAACCCGACGCGGGGGAACGCTCTTCTGACCTTCCGACTCGAACGACCGTCCGAGCTGACGTTCAGTCTGTATGATGAACTCGGCAGGGAAGTCGGGGGAGAAGATCGAAGACCGTATGAAGCCGGGGTCCACACGTTGGCGATTACCATGGACGGACTGGCTCCGGGAACCTACTTCTGGAGACTGAGGTCGAGCGGCGGACAGAGGCAGGGACGTCTGGTTCTTCTCAAGTAGCGTCAATTGTGATTATTGGTTGAGCCTCTCGCCATTGTCGTGGCGGGAGGCTTATATTTTGACTCCTTTTTATCGAAACAATAACAGAGAATACTATGAATATCGTTGTCTGCGTCAGCCAGACGCCCGATACCACCACGAAGATTCAGGTCGGTCCGGACGGCAAGGGAATCGACCCGGCCGGCGTCAAGTTTATCCTGAATCCGTACGACGAGTTTGCCGTGGAGGAGGGCCTGAAGTTGCGCGAAGCCCATGGGGGAGAGGTAACGCTTCTCTGTGTCGGAAACGACTCGGCAAAGGAGAACATCCGTCTCGGTCTTGCGATGGGGGCCGACAAGGCGATTCTGGTCAAGGACGAGGCGAAAGCCGATTCTTTCTCGGTGGCCTCACAGCTTGCAGGGGTGCTGAAGGAACTGAATCCCGACATTGTGTTGTTCGGTCGTCAGTCGATCGATTATGATTCGGCCCAGATGGGGCCGACCGTAGCCGAGCTTCTGGATCGTCCGGTTGTCTCCTTCGTCACGAAGCTGGAAATCGACGGAACGTCGGTTCGGGCCGAGCGGGACATTGAAGGGGGGAAAGAGGTGGTGACGACCTCGCTGCCGTGCGTGATCACCGCACAGAAAGGGCTGAACGAACCTCGCTATCCGAAGCTGCCGGATATCATGAAGGCGAAGCAGAAACCGATCGAGGAGCGCGACGCAAACCCGGCCACTGTCCGCGTCGAAACCGTCAGTCTCGGCAAGCCGGAACAGAAGAGCGGCGGAAAGATTCTCGACGGTACGCCGGAAGGCGTCAGGGAACTTGTGCGACTCCTGCGTGAAGATGCGAAGGTCATCTAAGCTCACCCGAGCGATGATGAGCCGGGAGAATCCGTCGTTCTGTTCTTTTGAATTTTTCATTTTTACTTTTTCATTGATCCATGAAGATTCTTGCATTTGCTGAAACGCGAAACGGTGCGTTGAAGAAGAACGCTTTCGAGGTGATGACCGCCGCACGTGAGCTTGCTTCGATGAGCGGAGGGAGCGTCACCGGACTGATTGTCGGCTCGGGCGTTGCCTCACTTGCCGAGCAGCTTGGCCAGTACGGCGTATCGGACGTCATCACCGTTGAGGATGACCGGCTCGGCGAGTACGATTCGGGTGCCGTGGCCCGGGCCATCGCCTCGGTTGCCGGGGCCGAGGGGGCCGATCTGGTGCTGATCAGCCATACCGCCCACGGGAAGGATCTGGCTCCGCGCATCGCCGTCCGCCTGGAGGCCGGTCTGGCCCCGGATGTCGTTCATTTCGGCGGAAGTGGAGATGATCTCCGGTTTACGCGACCGGTCTACGCCGGCAAAGGACTGGCCGAGGTGAAGATCACGACGCCGAAGAAAGTCGTGTCGATCCGACCGAACGTCTTCACCGCTACCCCGGCGGAATCGCCGGCAACAGTATCGGCCAGAAGCGGACAGGTCGAGTTCGGGGATGCCGATTTCCGCTCAAAAGTCGTCGAGACACGTGTCAACACCGGCAAGAAGGACGTTGCCGACTCCGATGTTATCGTCTCAGGAGGACGGGGTCTGAAGGGACCGGAGAACTTCCACCTCGTCGAGGAACTGGCCGAAGTTCTCGATGCGGCCGTCGGCGCATCCCGTGCGGTGGTTGACGCCGGTTGGCGTCCGCATGCCGAGCAGGTGGGGCAGACCGGAAAGACCGTCTCTCCGACGCTCTACGTGGCCTGTGCCATCAGCGGAGCGGTACAACATCTGGCCGGAATGTCCGGCTCGAAGTATATTGTCGCCATCAACAAGGACAAGGATGCGCCGATCTTCGGTGTGGCGGACTACGGAATCGTCGGTGATGTATTCGAGGTTCTGCCTTTGCTGACCGAAGAAATTCGGGCTGCAAGAAACTAATCGTGTCGATTGTTCGATCAATCGCTATATTCTAAGTGTTAACGTCCAGGATCTACGGAGCGGATTGTGGAACGAGTTCGGATGGAAGTAATCGGGCTGACGTCAAGCCCACAGAATAGCGGAGCGTATGCGCTGATCCTGCAGGAAACCGGAGGGGAGCGGCGGATGTCGATCCTGATCGGACAGGACCTGGCGCAGGCGATCGCCCTTGAGATGGAGGCAATCCAGCCGCCGCGACCGATTACGCACGATCTGATGAAGACCGTGATAGAGACGCTGGGATCGACCCTGGCTGATGTGACGATTACCGACCTGAAAGAGGGGACGTTCTACGCGGTGATCAGGCTGGAGGGGACGCCGACGGAGGTGGATGCCAGACCGTCGGATGCCATCGCGCTGGCAATCCGGTTCGGCGCGCCGATCTACGTCTACGAGGAAGTTCTGGTCAACGCCGGCATCCAGATCGACGATGACGAGTTCTATGACAGCGATGACGAGATGGAGGAAGAAGAGGAGGAGGGAGAATATTCCGAAGAAGAACGTCCGCTGACGCTCTCCGAACAGCTTCAGGCAAAGCTGGAAGATGCCGTCAAGCGGGAAGATTACGAAAAAGCCGCCCAGATTCGGGATGAACTTGACAGGCTCGACAGAACAAAACGCAAACCGTCCTGAGTTCGGTCGACCGGAATTCCGGAACCGGGTCAGATGACAATACAGCGCGCGAATCGGCTTCGGTCGGTTCGCGCGCTTTTTCTTTTCAGCTAAGCCGTCAGGAGAAAGAGAGTATGAAGGACCGTGACTACGACGTGATTGTGATCGGAGGGGGATCGGCCGGACTGACCGCCGCCGGCTTGACCGCTTCGCTGGGAGGAAAGGTGACGATGGTTGAACGGGAGAAACCGGGTGGGGACTGTACCTGGACCGGTTGTGTCCCGTCGAAGGCGCTGCTCGATATTGCCGGAATCGCTGCGGAGATTGCCAGAGGTGCTTCCTGCGGCATTCGGACTTCGGACATGACGATCGACTTTGGCCGGGTGATGGAATCGGTCCGCGCGACCCGCCGGAAGTTCTACCGCGAGTCCGATTCTCCCGAAGTTCTTGCCGAGCATAACGTCGAAGTCCGAA
>CAMLOB010000229.1 GCA_946481475.1 uncultured Chlorobiota bacterium
CCGATTTCGGGTTCTTTGTTCCGACAGATTTTTCTATTTCACAGACTATGGCTGCAATGAGAGTATCGTTTGCGTTCTTTCTCACCCCTTTGCTTCTTCTGCTATCATCTCCGGTTTTTCTCGTTGCCGGAGGGTGGCCGCAGGAAAAAGGGCGATCGTTCATCAAGATCACCTACGGCACCTCATCCTCCAATACGGTCTACCGGTTCGACGGAGAGACGAAATTCCCGACCGACAACGGCGGGGCGACGGTGCGGGACTATCCGCTGGCCGACCGTGGACTTTACCTCTACCTTGAACACGGCATCACAAGCGATCTGACGCTTATCGCCGATGCCGGACTGAAACGCTCGATCATTACCACTCCTCTTGAAGAACGGAGGACCCAGGGGCTGGGGGATATCGGCCTGTCGGCCCGTTATCGTTTCCTCAGTTCCGGCCCTCACGTTCTCTCCGGACGGGCGGGCATCACGTTGCCGACGGGATACACACGTGATCTGACCCCTCCTCTGGGGAACGGCAACGTCAACTTCTCCCTTGCCGCCGAGTACGGCGTCTCATTCTACCCGGTGCCGGCGTATGCCACGGCGACGCTCGGCTACAGGATGCGTCCCGGGATCTACGGTCTCTCCACGCTCGACGATCCCTCCGAAGAGTTCAAGCCGGAATATGCCGACGTCGTTACTGCCGAGGCGGAGGCGGGATATACGTTGTTCAAGCGGTTGCTCGTCAAGGGGAACATTCGTTATCTGACGACCACGCGCTCGGATGACAATGACTTCGATGTGGTCCATCCGCCGGAGACCGAACAGTACCTGAAAGTGGGGGGAGGACTTGCCGCATCGGTCTGGAAGGACATCGCCATCAGTGCCGACATCTACGCAACACCTCTCGGCAAGAAGACGGCGAACAGTCTGGACATCTTTATCGGAATTTCCTGGCAGGGATTCCTTTTCGGGAAGAAGGAGAAGAAAGAGTAGAGAATATCGAAGGTAATCGACCGTTGCGACCGGTCGTTCTTTCCGACTTGCAACGTATAGCTCAACGCCGACAATCTATTTATGAATATCGATCGCAGAAATTTCCTCAAGCTTTCCGGAACCGGTATCGCCGGCGTCTTCATCCTTCCTCTGGTTCAGGGATGCGAGGGGCATCTGGTGACGCCCCTGGTTGAGCCGAAAGCCGAACCGTTCGTGACGCCCACCAGTCAGTTCTTTCTGCAGAACGGCGGCGAGGGAGGAATTCCCGGATGGACGCAACCGGTCTTCAACACCGAAAGCGACTGGTCGCTGGTGGTGAAAAAACAGAATGCCACGGTCGCTACCCTGACCTTCAGTGACCTGATGGATATAGCGGCGGGGGGAGAGGAGATCACAATGTTGAAGACCATCGAGTGCGTTCTGCAGGGGACGGTTCGGGTTTCTCCTACCGGATATACCGGCAACGCCTACTGGACCGGTGTTCCGTTGCGGCGCGTGGTGGAGGCCGTGGACCTTGCAACCGTGCAGACATTGATTCTGACGGCGGCCGACAAATTCACCAACAAGATTCCAGTGGAGCGGATCACCGAAGCCGAAAGTATGGGATTGATAGAACCTCTTCTGGTCTATAAAATGAACGGTGAATCTCTTCCGGCACAGCACGGCTTCCCGGTCCGCCTGATTATTCAGGAGGGTTACGGCTACATGAACGTGAAGTGGCTGACGGAAGTCCAGGCCGTCAACATTCCCATCGAGAACTTTGACGGCTTCGGCACATATCCGGAGCAGGGATTTTCCGATGAAGGGATCATGGCGGTCAACAGCCGCGCGACAAGTCTGTTCGACATGGTTCAGGTCTCCGCAGGACCGTCAATGATCTTCGGTTTTGCCGTCAGCGGCAGGGCCCCGATCGAAAAGGTGGAGATCAGTATCGACGGTGGGGCGCCCGAGGAGGCGGAGCTTGTGCCGCCGGATGAGCTGACCCCGAATCTGCCGCCGAATATCGTGCAGCTTATGGAAGGGGAAGAATATCCGTTCCGTGCCGTCTGGACTCCGTGGCGGTTCCAGTGGGAGGCGGGGCGGGGTGAACACACGATTGCCATCCGCGCCTTCGACACGGAGGGGAACTTCCAGCCGGACACCGACACAACGGGGCGCGACGGATTGAACGGATTGACGACGTATCGCGTAAACGTAAGCTGATAAAGGAAGAATGATCTATCGTAACCTTCGCTATGCCGCTCTGACCGGCGCTCTCGGATTATTCGGCTTTGCCGTTCTGTTCAGCGCATGCAGCCTTCTCGATCCCTCCCCCGAGGCGACGATCGTCCGTCCGGTGGAACTGGACTGCGACGATCTGACCTCTCTCTCCGGCATGGAAATCTACCGGTGCCAATGCGCAAGCTGTCACGGCATCGACGGAGAGCCGGTGACCGAGGAGATCACCGATATCCGGGGATTTGCCATGCAGGACAAGTTCGAGACTGCGTTGAATACCGGGCCGGGGACCATGCCGGAGTATCCGGAGATCGATTCGGCGGAACGTCAGCGCCTGTTCGAATATGTTCGGGACAATCTGGGGCAATAAGCCGCTGTGCCGACCCCCTCATCCCCCTTCTCTTCGGGACGTTTCGTGACTTGTCCCGCGCCGAACCTTCCGTAACTTCACTTCTTTCCAATCATTCGCAGAAGAACAATGACCGACTTCAGGGAGCGGCTCGGTTCCGGCCGCCCGATCGTGATCGACGGCTCGATGGACGCGGCCTTGCGGGCCGAAGGATATAATGAGTATCCGATCGAGATCTATAATCTGAAAAATCCGTTGCTGATCGAGCGGCTGCACGGCCTCTTTATCGATGCCGGTGCGGAGATCATCCAGTCGAACACGGCCGGTGGAAACGCCCTGACCCTTGCCCCTTACAAACTGGACGACAAGGTCTACGAGATCAACCGCAAGGGAGTCTGGCTTGCCCGGACCGCCGCCATCGGCAAAGCATACGTGGCCGGGGTTGTCGGTCCGGTCGGCAAGTTCTTTGCGCCGGTCGGCCAGTTGAAGCCGGAGGAGGCGCGTGAGGCGTACACCGCACAGATTCATGCCCTTCTCGACGGCGGGTGCGATCTGCTGATCCTGAAGTCCTTTATCGACATTGACGATCTGGAGATTGCCCTGAAGGCGGCGCGCCACGTTTCGGCGGACATTCCGATCATCGCACAGAAAACATTCCCCGAAGACGGCTCCGTTCTCGCCTCGGAATATCCGCGCGACATCGCCCGCCGTCTGGAAGCGCACGACGTGGCGGCAATCGGCTCGAACGGAACGGTCGGTCCGCAGCGCATGAGGAGCATCGTCCGTGCGCTCCGCAGCGCAACCGGGGGGGTCCTCTCGGCACAGCCCGACATCGGAACGCCGACACTGGTTGACGGTCTCCCGATCTACAACGCGACAACGGAATACGTTGCCCGCTCGGTGGCCGCGCTGGTGGAGAGTGGCGTGACGATCGTCGGTGCCGACGGAGGGGGAGTGCCGGAACATGTCCGGGCGATCAGTCGGGCCGTCTCGTCGATGCAGGTGGGGAATCCGGAGATCAAGCCGAAATCCCGCAAGCAACAGACAGGAGAATCGCGACCCGAACCGGAATCGGGACAGTTCGGCGCGAGGCTCGGAAAGGAGTTCCTGGTCACCGCCGAGGTCGGCATCCCGCGCGGACTCGATATGAGCGGGGTCTTCGAGGAGGCGGCCTACTTCAAGGGGATCGGGGTCGATGCGATCAACATCTTCGACGGCGCCCGCGCCCGGTTGCGGATCAGTCCGATCACCATCAGTCATCTGGTCGCAGAACGGGTCGGCATCGAATGTATCACCCACCTTGCCTGTCGTGACAGGAATATGGTGGGATTGCAGGCCGAACTGCTCGGCGCCCACTCTCTCGGACTTCGCACCATCCTTGCGGTCACCGGCGATCCGACCCATATCGGCGACTATCCATATGCCACCTCGGTCTACGACGTCGATGCGGTGGGGCTGGTCCGGGCGTTGAAGAGGATGAACGAAGGGCTGGATCTTGTGGGCAATCCGATCGGCGGACCGACTCGCTTCACCATTGCCTGTGCGGTCAATCCGGTTGCCGAGGATATGGAGCGGGAGATCGTGCGGCTTGAGCGGAAGGCCGAAGAGGGGGCCGAGGTCGCCTTCACACAACCGGTCTTCGACGCCGAAACGCTCCACCGGTTCCTTGAGCGGATCGAACATATTCCGATCCGGATCATGCTGGGACTGAGTCTGCTGAGCGGTGCCCGCCACGCCGAGTTCCTCCATCATGAAGTCCCCGGCATGACGATCCCCGACGCAATCCAGGAACGCCTGAGAAAGGCCGACGAACCGGTGGCCGAGGGAGTAAACGTGACCGTGGAGTTCATCGAAAGCATCGGCCGGATGCCGGAGAAGATCGCCGGACTCTACATCATGCCGCCGAACCACAAGGAGTTCATGGTCAAGGAATTGCTGGAGCGGACGGGACTGCGGACGTACGATGATATGATTGTAGAGGAGAACGGGATCACGGGGTGATGGGGTTTCTCCTTATAGAGTCGGTGCCTGAAAAATATCTATGATAGAGAGAAAGAAAGAATACCCCTTGGTGATTCTTTGTGCTCTTAGTGTTTTTGTGGTTGTTCTCTCATCAATGATGCAATGCTGGGTCCTTGAACCACTATGCGCTCCCATCACCTCTGAACCCCCACTTTTGTAAGACCGAAGTAGGAAAAAAACGTCACTGTCTACGGTCAGTAGACGGGAAGCGGAAAGCTTGTACTCAGATTCCCGGAGCTGATACGGACAACGTAGATTCCTGAAGGAATATTCGGCAAATCAAATCGAATGACGTGTCTCCCGGCCGTCAGGAGTTCGGTCTGTTGTTCAAGAATCAGGTGTCCGGCAGCATCCCATAGCTCCATCCGCAGAGCATCGGGCTTCGGATGAACGACGGCAAGTTCAAGCCCATCCGTATGTCGGGAAGAAAGGACGCTGCAATCAAGTTCACGGGTTCCGCTCCGCTCTGCCAGACCCGATAGTCCGGCATCCCACACGTATAAGTTCCCATTGCTTTCTGCCAGGAGACCTCGCCGTTCCGTCAGGAATTGAATTTTGCCTCCGGCGGTTGTGGATGGTTGCCATCCCTCTACCGAATCCCGCTTCCAGCTTCTTCCTCCATCATCGGTTCTGACAACGGAACCGTTGGAAGCGGCGATGCCTTCCAGAGGATCAAGAAACGAGATGGAGGATAACCCCCCGAATTCGTTTTCGATCTGATCATGATGAAGCATCTCCCAGGTCTCCCCCCCATCCGTTGTGCGGGCGAAATAGGAAAGCCAGTCATCTGCAAAGTCGACGGCGGCCAGGTATCCTTCCCGTTCATCAAAAAACTGGAAGTTGAATTTCTCAAGAGTGCCCAAAGGTGTTTCAGGGAGCGGCATGCGGCGCCATGTCCTGCCCCGGTCCGATGTCACGGCAATCATCGGATTCGCTTTCGGGGCATCATCGATAACGCACACATATCTGTTGGAGTCTACACAGGCGGCTTTCCATATCCTGCCGTAGGTCCACGCATCCGGTACGGGTGATGTTTCCGTCTGCCGCCATGATACTCCCCCATCCTGTGTGGACAGAATGATAAAGTGGTTCCTGCTGAGGGAAGTCAACGGCAGCATCAGGATACCGTGCTTCTTGTTATACATCGAGATTTGTGCGAGTTCGGATGAGACAGTGAAGAAAGTGCTGGTATCCGAAATCGTATAAGTTTGCACTTGTTCCCATGTCTTTCCGGTATCAAGGGAGCGGAGGATATATCCGCTGTCGGCAGCGACAATCGCAAGTTCCGGTACGGGCCAGGCAATGTTGGAGAGCAGCAAGGGGAATCGCCGACCTGAGTTCGGATCATTCCGATTCTCGGTGTAGGGGGATGTCCAGGATGCTCCACCATCCGTCGACAGGAGGAGATAGGTCCTGATACCGATGCCGGCCCAGGCGGAAATCAAACAATGCTGAGAGTCGACGCACTTGAGATCAATCCACAGATGACCGGCATGCTCGGACGATGTCTTCTGCCACACGGGCCTTTCTGATTGAGAGTAGAGTGTGGTGGCACCGAACGCTAACACTGCAATGCACCAGAAGATGTATACTATATTCAGCATGATAGAGAAGCCGTCCGGAGAGTGAAGGATGCACTGAGAGATTACACACTTTCAGTGTGTAGCATTCAATCACCGGGAATGTATGAAAAGAATCAATTTCAAGAACCTTCGTGACAGTATCGGTATCGGTCAAGCTTCCGGGATAAATTCTCCAAGCGATAAAAATTTTACTCACTTGTCCGAATCACAGCAGTCTCTCAGGTAACGAAAAAACGTGAACCAACCAGTTATTCTCGGCGGCGGGGTTGCCGGTATTGCCGCGGCGGTGGAGCTTGCCGAAGCCGGTGCCGAACCCATTCTTATCGAGTCCCGCCCCTATCTCGGCGGACGGGTCCGCTCGTTTGTTCATCGGGAGACCGGAGATGAGATCGATAACGGTCGGCATCTGATGATGGGGTCTTACCGGGAGACGTTTGCTCTGCTTGATCGTCTCGGAACCCGACACCTTCTTGCCGTTCAGCCCG
>CAMLOB010000230.1 GCA_946481475.1 uncultured Chlorobiota bacterium
ATTGGAACCTTGATAACCTCTTCACCGGATGGTTGGACATCGACCTCTCGGAAAAGGGACGGGAGGAGGCGCGACGTGCGGGAGAGAAACTGCGGGAGCGGGAGATCGACGTCGTCTACACGTCGGTTCTGCAGCGGGCGATCAACACCGCGAAGATCGCACTGGAGGAGGCGGGCAGAAGTGATCTGGTCATGACGATGGACCAGGCGCTGAACGAACGGCATTACGGCGATCTGCAGGGGCTGAACAAGGCTGAAACGGCCGAGAAATACGGCGACGAGCAGGTTCACATCTGGCGCCGCAGTTTCGATGTCCGTCCTCCGGGAGATGAGGCCGAGAGTCTGGAGCTGACGATCAAGCGGGTTCTCCCCTACTACCACGAGCATATCGAAAAGGATCTGCTGGACGGAAAGAACGTCCTGGTGGTGGCCCACGGCAATTCCCTCCGCGCCCTCAGCTACTACCTGGACAAGCACTCGCCGGAGTCGATTGTGAAGCTGGAGATTCCGACCGGGGAACCGATTCTCTACCGGCTGGAGGTCGTCGATAACGACCTGAAGGTTGTGGAGCGGCAGGAGTTGTAAGGGAAATCGTACACGGATTCGACGGATCGGAACTGATGAACACGGATCGGAAACTGCGCCGATCCGTCCGATCTGCGTCATCTGTGTTCTATCTCCGGCGACCTCGTACCATTACCAGCGAACGGACATCACCACCGAAACAACGGCCTGCTCGTCAGCGGCGAAAACGACCAGGGGATCGACGTGAGGATGATGAACAGTGCCACGGCAAACCAGATCGTCATCGTCCGGAACTTCTCCCGGTCCTCCTCACGCCGCTTCGTCTTCACCCCACCGATCGTCAGCACGATCACGCCGATCGACATCATCAGGCTGTGCTCCATCCCGAAGAACCGCATCTCACGCTGGTGTACCGCCGCCGAGAAATCGTTGAGGAAGTAGCCGACGATCGGACTGATGAAGTAGAGACCAAGACCAAGCGCAAGTTGCAGATGGGCCGCAGCAACGGCGGCATACCGGGCACGGTTGTCGGGCGCCCCGAATGTCCTCCCGGATTTCCATCCGCGCCACGACCGAACGATTGCATAGAGCAGTGTGGCCAGCACCAGCCAGCGACACCATGAATGGGCGTAGAGAAGCAACGAGTAGATTGTCATACCCCTCTACGCCGGCTCCCCGATTCTGTGCAGATCCAGCACCGGCTCCAGCACCTTCACGTCGGACATGTCCCAGCACTCGGCCATGAAACGGTTCGACAGGTCGTTGACCGGGTGGCGTTCGTTCGTCAGGAAATCGTTGGCCTGTTGCAGGCTTTCGGCTTTCAGGTAGAAGATCAGATAATCGCCCCCCTCTCCCTCATCCAGCAGCAACGTCTCGACGATTACGCTCTCCCGTTTCAGGACATCATCCAGTTCCGGATGCCGTCGGAACGTTTCGCACCACTGCCTCACCTTCTCGGTGGTTCCTTCCTTCAGCCTGATCTTCAGGCACTGTGTCTCGGTCTTCAATTTCATCTATCTGTGTGGTTTTTATCAAACGATTGAATGATGGGCTTTGTGGCTTCTTTGTGTCCGCCGCGGCGGACCGTGTCTTTGTGGTATCTCATCGTCGTCCCGGTAAATCATGGCTTCGTGGGAAAGCACCACAAAGCCACAAAGAACACCAAGAGACCACAAAGGATCAGTCATCCGGATCGATATCGATTCTTCCGACGGCCGGATTTACGATGAACTGATCCCGACGCTTGATGAACGCCCGCGGCGGAAGGCCGACAAAGTTCTTGAACTCGCGAATGAAGTGGGACTGATCGTGGAACTGCAGATCGTGCGACAGTCTGGTCAGGTCGACTTTACCGGAGCGCATGTACTTCTGCACGGCGTTCAGTCGGGCCAGACGCATGTACTCCCTGACGGTGATGCCGTACCGGTTCCGGAACTCCCGTTGCAACTGCCGGTCGCTGATCGGTACCTGATCGGTCAGCCGTCCGTAATCCGACAGACCGGAGACCTGCCGGATCAGACGCATCGCCCGGTGCGTGTAGTCGTGCGACCTGTGGTTTTGCTCAAGCAACTCCCCGAGATACCGATCGGCCAGTTCTACCCGGGCCTCAACGTTCTGCAATTCACGAATCCGGCTGCAGAACTCCCGCACTCCCCCTCCCAGCAGGTCGACTCCATCTTCGTAAGTGGCGAGAAATTCCGCAGGAGAAAGACCGAAGATGTTCCGGACGCCGTCCGGATGGAACCGAATACCGAAGACCTTCACGTTCTCCGAAAACCTGACATCGTACGGTTTTGCATAGAGTCCGAGGAGTGTGAAGTCGGGAGAACTGCTCCAGACATCAGGAGCATTCCCCTTGCTCAGCGAGCAGTGGGAATCGGAGAGATGGATGATCAGCTCGATGCATCCGTTCGGCACCACCGACTGTGTGAACTCCGGTTCGCCGCTCAGATTGAAGTCGCCGAGCCAGTAGGACTCGACGAACGGAAGGAGTTCCTTCCCCGGTCGATATTCGGTAGTAACAAGATTCATTGTTGATCCATACCAGTCGATCTTCACTTGTAATCGCACGGGTTAGCGGCACCCGTCGTTCGGCGATCGGGAGGAGAAAGTCTCCCCCCGATCGGAACGTTCTTTTCTGAACTGTTTTTTCGAATCATCCCATCTGCGCCGTATCCACCTGCCGCGAGTGGAGGGGCAACCACTCCTTTTCAAACGTGGCGACGATGTTGTTTGCGCCGCCGAAGACACCCAGGACCCGTGCTGTCCCGTCACCGATATTCTTCAGGTCGTGCGGCACCATCACCGGCACCAGGGCCAGACCGTTCTTCCCGACTTTCGACCGTTCGCCTCCGATGGTCACCTCCATCTCCCCCTCCAGAATCACCAGCAGTTCCTCTGCCGAATCGGTGTGCATCCCCAGATTGTCCCCCGGTTCGATCTCGAAATATACGGTTGCCAGATCTTTCGAGCCGTGCGCTCCGATCAGCGGGAAGGTCGCCCGGCAGTGCTGTCGCTTGTCATCCTTGCCGATGAACTCGGCAAGCTCGGTCCGATTCAGTTGTACCGTTGTCATTGTAGTCTGATGTTGATTATTGAAGTAATGATGCTCAGTTCCCGTACCCCTTGATCTTCACTTCCCCGGTCGCGAAGTCGACCGTTCCGATCCCCCAGACGTGTCGTCTGTTCAGCCAGGCGTAGCGGCTGTCGTTGGTGTGGAAATCCATGTTGAGACGAAGATTCCCGTTGTCGTTGATCCCGGTCTCGGTCACGTTGATCATCCCTCCATCTTCGGTGATGATGGCCGCCCGAAGATCGAGGAAGAGACGACCGTCCGAACGGACCGTCAGATAGTCGATTCCCTTGATCTTCCCCCGCACCCGATCCCCGGTCACATCCCCCTCGAAATGAATGTCGAAGCGGAGCCCCTCGGCCGGAATCGGCTCATTTCCTCCGGCAAAATCCTCCCAGCGGAAGCCGTACTCCTTCACATCGGTCAGGCGGACATCTTCCTCGAACAGAAGGGCCACGTCGTTGATGAATTCGTTCCCCATTGTTGTTGTCTCCCCGTTTGTTGAGTGGTCATCAATGAATGTGGAACAAAATTAGGCCGGCTCCTTTCGGGAGGATTGTACTGCAGCGACATTGTGGAGTGGGTGAATGGTTTGTCGGATCGTTCTGTGAACGATTGCAGGACTGTCCGGCATTGGCACGCAAGCTTGTCCGGACCGGAAGCTACAGAGTGTCGGCCGGGATGAGAAGACGATCCGATTTCCGGGCATTTCCGCCGACGTAGATGCGTTGAACTCTCTCTCCTTCCTTTTCCAGCCTGACCCGGATCAGACTCGGCGATGGAGGCTCCATGAATTTCCCCTGCGAGAAGAGGACCGATGCGGAATTCAACCGGCGATGCTTGTCCAGAAAACCGGCAAGTGCTCCGGCCGCCATACCGGTTGCGGCCTCTTCGGAAATACCGTAGGAAGGAGCAAACATTCTTGTCGTCGCTCTTTCCGCTCCGTTCTGCACCGGAACATACAGATAGAACCCGGCCAGACCCTTCTCATCGGAAATTTGCTTCAGAGATTCGATGTCCGGCCGTACTCGCTGAAGCAGGCGAACATCCCGGATCGGAAGGATCAGAAACGGATTGCCGGTACTCACGACTTCGGGTTCCGGATCGGGAAGCAGATCGGCTCCGGAAAGTCCCGAAGCCTTCAGCACATCGTTCTTCATTGTCGACCCGCAGCGCGAGAAGATCGGAGCCTGCTGCTCCATAAAGGGCGTCTCCCCTTCAAAACGGATTTCCCGCCTTCCATCCACCGTCTCTTTTGAGGATGCATCCCCCCGGATAAGACCGATCCGCTTCAGAAACGAGAATGTGGCGATGGTCGCATGTCCGCAGTGAGGAATCCGTTTTGTGGGCGTAAAGAAATCAAGCCGGAAATCGGCGACGGTTGAAGCGGATACGAAAGCGGTTTCGGATAGTCCAACGCGGCGGGCAATCGCGAGCTTCCGCTCCTCGCTCAGATGGTCGGCGTTCAGGACAACGCCGGCCGGATTTCCCCCCTTGTCTTCATCGGCAAAGGCGTGAAGGATGTGTACTTCGATGCTGTTCATTTCACTGTCCGGTTTGTGATCGTTGATTGTTGCAACGGATAGACCGGAAAGAGAGAGAAAAGACCCGCGCCGAATCGGCAGAAGATGTAACCATCGGTTTGATACAAGGGAAGGATCGGGAATGCAGGAGGGAATGGACAGGCACTGCGACTGGTACAGATATCCCGACCGTCTCTATCCTTCGTCACCGGTGAACTCCGTGATCTTTCCATCGGCGTCCGACTCCACATTCTCGCAGTCCAGAATCGCCTGTCGCAATTTCTCGCGTGCACGCTGCACGCGATTTTTCGCGCCGGAGTATGAGATCCCCAGGAATTCGGCAAGGTCCTTCTGCGAGCAATCCCGGAAATACGTCAGCAACACCGCTTCTCGGTCCCGTTCCGGAAGCCGGGCGATCTTGCCGTTGATGCAACTGCTGAGCGAGCGATAGAGATCCTCCCCCCGTTCCTCCTCAGCCATATCGATCATCACCGGGTCGTCTGCCGACCGTTGCCGGTTGAAGTGGTCGTGAATCGTGTGTCGCGTGATTCGATAGACCCATGAGACAAGTGCGCCGGGATCTTTCAACCGATCGATGTTCAGATAAATCTTCACGAAAACATCCTGAAGAATATCGTCTGAAGCAGCCTTGTCTCTTACTTTCGCGTAGATAAAACGGCTTAGTTCCTGGTGCAGATCAGACCAGATATAGTAGACATCGGCATTCATAACGGCATCGAATTCAGACTTGACGGCGCGGAGAGAAGACCGAATGTACAACTTCCCACCGACATACTACCCGCCGTGTGACGAAAAGGACGCATCTGCGGAAGGAGATAAAAACGATGAGGGGTCGACACCATCCGTCCCTTCTTCTTTCGGCAATGTTCTTTCGTCGATTTTCGAAACAACAGGAAAACCGGGAAGGGTTACGGCAGGAAAAGGGTTCGGATAGGGAGGGTGCTTCCTCAGTCGGGAGAGGTCCTGTGCTGGAGAATACCAGATTTCATGGCTGCCGGCAGCTTGGCGATGGAATTCAAAGCCGAGCTTTCTCAATCGTTTAATAATCTGGCGATATGTAAATCCAGCTAACCGCCCCACATTACAATGCCACGACAAGAGGATAATCAAATCGGTCATCGAGTTGCCGCACTCTTGCCTGATCCGCATGTTGGGATTCAAGCAATTTCCTCGCAACATCACGAGCGATTTCCAGAGTCTCGGTAATGGTGCGTCCCTGTGCTACAAGTCCCTGCACATCATCCGAGGTTGCCGGATATACTCCTTCCGGCAATTTTTCAATATGAATCTGAATTGTCCCTTCCATCAGTCATCACCTGTTGATTTCATCGGACAGCCTGCCAAGTATTCCGAATATAGGGAAGAAGTATACCTTATACCATCTTTTACGCCAATCGGCTTCCGGCCTGCCGTGCCGCCCCTCCCCGCCCCGGAAACAGAACCTGTCGCCATCCCCTCAGAAATCTACCCTGTACAACCGCTCCAGTTGCTTTTCATTGACGCGTGAAGGGAGCCTTCTGAAGAGAAAATTTCTCAGTCGGATCTTCGCCGGATGCTCCAGTTGAGCCATCTTCCCCAGTCGCCGTGACGTGTTGATGATGTAGTGCGTCCGTTTCAGCCTGCGCCGTTCGAACCGGTTGAAAGCCTCGGGTATGTTTTCTCCTTTCTGAAGTTCATCTGCAATAACGACCGCATCTTCGATTGCCTGACAGGCCCCTTGTCCCATGTTCGGCGTGGTCGCGTGGGCGGCATCCCCGATAAGCAGAACCCGACCGAACGCATAGCGGGCAAGAGGGGGAACGTCGATGATATCGTTCCACAACAGATTCTCGTCCTCTGTCCGCTGCAGGATCGCCGGTATCGGCTGGTGATAGTCCCGGAAGTTGTTCAGCAGGTCGTCGGTCCGGTAGTTCCGGAATCGGTCGCTGTTCCGCGGTCCGTTAACGCAGGCAAACCAGTAGAGCTTGTTCTTCGCCAAGGGCACGATACC
>CAMLOB010000231.1 GCA_946481475.1 uncultured Chlorobiota bacterium
GGGCATACGCAGAGATGATCCTGTCCGATCCGACCACGACAAAGCTTCCGTTATCCACGACTTTCCCCGAATCCCCCTTCACCTCCCCATTCCCAATAATTACTTTCCAAACCATCCAGCAATTCAACCATTCAACTCTCGACTCTCAACCCTTGACTCCCGACAACCACCGTCCGAACTATCCAACTATTCAACAACTCAACCCCCGATTACCATTTCACTACACCCCTGTTTTCCCCTGATAACGTCTCTCTAATACTCTCGTTATCTGCGAAGGATAGTTTGCCGGTGTTGGAATCAACGGTTGTTTCCACGGCTGCGAACGTCACTTCAGATATTCCGAGAGAGATCATGGCACGATCCGGACCACTCCTCACGTTTCTTCTCCTGCTTCTGCTCTGGCTTCACGGAGGGGATGGCGGGTCGGCACAGCCGTCATCCCCTTCTGCACCTGAAGTCAACGCAGACCCCCGCTCCGGTTCGCTCCACGTTCCTCCCCCTCCGGTCCCTCTCCCCGTCTCCTGGATCAACGCTTCCTCCTCCATCTTCCGTCACTACGCCGACTCTTCCCTTCAACCATTCTACCACGGTGTCGCCTCGGGCGATCCTCTGGCCGACCGGGTCATCATCTGGACCCGCGTAACGCCTGAAGAGCATGGAAGAATTGATGTGGAGTGGAGCATGGGGCTCGACTCCGGGATGTCTCTCGTCGTGCAACGGGGAGTCTGCTCAACCGGTCCCGAACGCGACTATACGGTAAAGATCGACGTGCAGGGTCTGGAGCCGGGGGAGACGTACTTCTATCGTTTCCGGGCGCTCGGCAGAGAGTCGCTTGTCGGCAGGACACGCACGGCTCCTGAAGGAGACATCCCTCATCTGCGCTTTGCGGTCGCCTCCTGCGCGAACTATCAGCATGGCCATTTCAACGCCTACGGTCGCATCGCCGACCGGGATGATCTGAACGCCGTTCTCTTTCTCGGCGACTATCTGTATGAGGATGGAATCACCAACGACGACTACGGTCCCATCTCCGGCCGCGAGCATCATCCTCGACAGGAACTCCATACACTGGATGAGTACCGGAAACGGCACGCCTTCTACAAGCTCGATTCCGATCTCCGCAGGCTCCATGCACGTCACCCGTTCATCGCCATCTGGGACGACCACGAAATGATCGACGACTGCTACACCGAAGGGGCGCGCCTCCACTCCGATCCGGAAGATGGCCCCTGGAAAAAACGGAAGAGAGGGGCGGCACTCGCCTACTTTGAATGGATGCCGGTTCGCGAACCCGAGGGAGAGAACCGACGCCGCATCTTCCGCTCGTTCCGCTACGGCGACCTTGCCGAGATCATCATGCTCGACACGCGGCACGAAGGTCGGGAAGAACAGATTGAGAGCAGCAACGATCCCCACCTGTTCGATCCGGACAGATCGATGCTCGGGAAGGAACAGTTCAACTGGTTCCTGAAAAGACTTGCCGGATCGGACGCCCGGTGGAAGCTGGTCGGCAATCAGGTGGTGATGAGCCATATCCGGGGCGTGCGGAATCTGGATGCGTGGGACGGATATCCGGCAGAGCGGGACAGAATACTGGGATGGATCGGGAAGCACAGAATCGAGAACGTCATCTTCCTGACCGGCGACGTGCATATCTCGATTGCATCGAACATCGCACGCCGTCCGTTCGACAGAGAAGAGTATGACAAGGTCAGCGGAGAGGGCTCGCTCGCCGTCGAGTTCACCGCGCCGAGCATCGCCTCGGCAAACATGAACGAACTGCTGAACCTTCCTCCGCGAAACTACCGCACGATCATCGCCGAGCAGGGACTCTACATGCTGAACGCCCACGTGAAGATGGCCGAGCTGGACAATCACGGTTATTTCCTCCTCGATTTGCAAACCGACCGTGCCCAAGCCGACTGGTTCTTTGTGAAGACGATCGCACAGCCGGACAACCGGGAACGATGGTGGAGTTCGTGGATGGTGCGGGATGGAAGAAGTCGTCTGGAGGAAGTCGGGAGTCCGTCCGAGCCGATCACCAGACCCGAGATACCTGCACTGACCGAATCGTCGGCTCCGACTGCAGCGGGACCGGCTATCCCGGCGGCCCAGTAGTTTCCTGGTTGATAGAACCCTGGTGTGCCTTTGTGTCCTTCGTGTCTTTGTGTTTTTCTTACCACAAAGGCACGAAGGACACAAAGAAACCACCAAGATTATCAATGTCCGCAGCGAATCGGATCGGCCTTCCGGTCGACCCGGCATTTAGCCGAATCACTGAATCCGGCGATGCGAAGGCACTTCCCACCGAAGTAATTTTCAGATGCCGGTTGCAAGAGCATCGGACTTCATCGTCAAGGCATCGTTCTCCACGCAGGCATCACAACCTGACGTTGCTTCTCATACGCCGATGACACCGAACACGCACGTCCGGCATCTTCAACATTTCTTTTACACACAGGAGATAACGTAATGGCGGCAAAGAAGACCTCCGTCGGCAGGCTGATGAAGGGACGGAACAAGTTCGACCCCCAACTCAACTTCATTCTGAACCTGGGGGAGAAAAGGGTTCGCACACAGTGTCGTGCCGAGTTCAAACGGTTCCGGGATGAAATTGCGCAGATCGAAGACCTATCGCTGAAATCGGCGGATATGAAGTCCGCAAAGGAACGGAATGCAGTCGAGAAGAAGATCGGCGATGCGCTGGAGAGACTTCCCGCCTCCCTCTTCCACAGCGTCTACTTTCCCGACGACGACGTTCTGAAGGAAGCCCTCCCCGCATCGAAGGGGAAACTGCGCGAGCCGTTCATTTCCGGATTCATCAAGGGGCAGTTCAACGAGAAGGATCTGGCAAGACTCGGCATCACGTTGCGGCAGCGGGCAGGGGATGTCTGCACGGCGTACATCCCTCTGAAAATCCTTCCGCAACTCGAAGGGATGGCCGGCATCGAGTATGTGGAGCTCTCCCGTCCGCTCCGGCTGGACCTGAACAACTCCCTCCCCTACAGCCAGATCAACACGCTGCAGAACGCTCCGCTGAACCTGACCGGCAACGGCGTAACGGTCGGCGTGATCGACACGTTCCTCAACTTCTATCATCCCGATTTCCGCAATAACGACGGCGGCGGCGGAGACGGGCAGGGAACAAGCCGGGTTCTCTTTCTCTGGGACCAGTTCCTGGCACCGCAGGCCGGTGAGGCCGGTCCTCCCGTACTTCCCGGTTTTCCGGCAACCTGGGTGACGTACGGCGTGGAGTACTCGCAGGCAAACATCAACGCCGATCTGAACGCCTACCAGCCCCCGGCAGGAGCCGGACAGCCTCCGGCGGCAAATGCCTACACGGTTGTGCGGCACAACTCTCCGGTCGTCAACACCAGCAGCGGACACGGGACACACGTGACCGGCATCGCAGCCGGGAACGGACGGGCTCAGGGTGGGACATTCCGGGGATGCGCTCCGGGGGCCGGCATCATCTTCGTCCGCAACGGTTCCACGAACTACATCCACGGCGACAGCGCACAGGTAGCCGATGCGTTCGCCTATATCTTTGCCCGGGCTGCCGGGGCGTGCGTGGTGAACATGAGCCAGAGCGACAACATGGGGCCGCATGACGGGACAGCACTCGGCGAGCAGTTTCTGGACAATCTGCTGGCGACGCCGGGGCGGGCGATCACGCTGGCAGCGGGGAACGCAAACAATCGCGGCTCGCACATCACCGGCACCGTCGCACAGGGGGGAAATACAACCGCCACTGTTGCCTATGCCAATGCCGGAGGCGTTCCTCCGCAATCGAGCGACTCGATCGAGATCTGGTACGACGGACACGACAGCTTCGGGGCGACGCTGACGATCCCGAGCGGGTCGGCGGCAAACCCGGCGGCGGCAACCACGGTCATCGGTCCGGTTCCTCCCGGCTCTTCCTCGGCAGTTGTCGCACTTGCGAACAACGTGCAGGTACAGATCATCCACGGACAGAACGACGGGCGCAACAACGACAACGTCATCACGATCTTCATCGCCAACGTCAACGCCGCCCGTCCGATCCCGATCGGCAACTGGAGCATTCAGTTGAGCGGGACATCGGTAATCAACGGCGCGTTCGAGGGATGGATCGACCGGAACAACCGGGGCTGGCGGACCTGGACCGCAGCGGTGGAGAATCAGGGAACGCTCGCGGTCCCGGCCAGTGCGCTCCGGGCGATCTCGGTCGGCAACCACGACCGGACCGCGCCGCTGCCGAACATCAGCGCAACCAGCAGTGCCGGACCGTCGCGGGACGGTCGGGTAAAGCCCGACATATCGGCGGTAGGGACAAACGTCAACTCCACATGGTACCAGTTGATCAACAGCGCCGCACCCGGCGCACCCTACGCCTCTATCGGCGGCACCAGCATGGCCGCACCGATGGTCGCCGGCACGATCGCCCTGATGTTCCAGTGTCGCGGTGCCGGTCTTACCTGGTCGGACATCAAACAGTTGCTGCAGGACAACGCCGCCGCACCGGCCGTCGGGGTCCCCTCCACCACGTTCGGCTTCGGCTATCTGCAGGCCGGCAATCTCTGCGCCGGACCTGTCCCCGACGTTGACGTCTGGCTGCGGGACCATTCGACCGACACCGGCGTCGAGCCGTTCGTCGGCGGCATCGCCTGGCTCAGTCCGGACATCGAGGTACTGGACATGGCGGGCAATCCCGTGGCGAACCCGACGCACAACCCGGCCAACTTCGTCAACAACATCATTCAGGTGACGGTCCGGAATCGGGGGACGCTCACGGCCCGGAACGTGGAGGTCTATCTCCATTGGGCCGATCCGGCCACCAACCTCCCCTTCCCCGCCGAGTGGAAAACCGACGGCATCTACACCGGCGATCCGAACTTCGTGATCCAGTCGAACAAGATCGTGATCCCGCAGCTTGCCGCCGGAGCCTCGGCATCGGTCCGCTACGCGTGGGCGCCGCCGGCCCCCGGTTCGAACATTCGCGGGGACGATCACTTCTGTCTGACGGTCCGGCTTGAGCACGAGGACGATCCCTCGAACATCGGCGCCGGAGGGTGGGACGTGATCCGGGGGAGCAACAACATTGCCCTGCGGAACACGCACGTGCAGGAAATGCCGGGGGGGGAAGGGGATGCCGACACAGGATTCTTCGTCAACGGATCGCGCGACATCGACACACTGGAAATCGAAGGGGACAACCTGACCGGACGGATCGAATTCCACATCCCGGTCCAGGCTCTGCCGTGGCGCGACCTGAATCTGGTCAACGAACTCGGTGCGTTGCGCAAACCGTATGGAGCGAAGTGTACGGCCGATCCGCTGACGAGAAGAAAGGGATCGATCAAGGGACGGGAGGTCGAGCTCTACACCGGTTTTACCGGAGTCAGGGAGATGCGTTTTGCCGACGGGATCGCAACGCTGATCGCCGATGCGAAGGAGGGAATGCGTCTGCCCGACATCCGGGTTCTGCCCGGGATGAAGATGCCGGTTCGGCTGAAGGTAACGAAGGGGAAGATTGGTCGCGGAAGCGGATTCGTTCACGTGCGCCAGCGCTCCGGCGGGAAGACCATCGGCGGCGTCTCGCTGGAACTTGTGCGGAAGATGAAGCGGGGGAAGAAGCTGAGAACGTTCCTTGAGAACGGGAAGCTGGTGGTGAAGTAGGGTCGGGATGATTCAGGGGTATGCGTGATGATATGAGCGGGCAACGCCGTGGCCGTTGGGGGGAGGCGGCGTTGCCCGTTTATGATGCACGGTGGTGTTCATCAGGAACGTCCGGAAATCATGCGGTGGAGTGTCGCCCCGCGCTGCGGGGCTTGGCGATTGTATGGGGTGCGCGCCGCGCCACGCGCTCACGCACGTGGCTAGTGAGGGTTGGGAGGGGCGTCGCCCTCGTTGCGGGGTTTGGTGGTTGTGTCGGTCGTGCGCCACGCGCTCACGCGCGTGGTTAGTGAGTGGAGGTGTCGCCCCGCGTTGCGGGGCTTGGCGATTGTCGGGCGCGCGCCACGCGCTCACGCGCGTGGTTAGTGAGGGATTCCGTTTGGCTCTCTGTGTTTTCAAGAGGGCTGTTGTGACCTGCTCAAACGGCTACGGGAATTTTCCGAGGACCGCCGAGCCAAGATCGACGATTACTGCGGAGTCCTCCTTGGTCTCAGCAGATGCCGGCGCCTGTTTCAGACTTGCCTTCAGATCGGCTCGTGAGATATATCCCGATTCGTCCCCTGTCTCGACCTTCAGACATTCCACTACGTAGTCCCTGAAGGCATTCGTCGTCGATGAATCGGAATCAGGGTCGTCCGACAGAAAGCGGACGATGTTCGTGACCGCATCAGGCTCTTCAAAGAGATCGCAGACCGCCAGGCATAACGCTTCGGCGATATAGCCGTCGGCAATACTTGCAACGGCGGCGAGTCCCCGGACGTGCTCGGAGCCGTCCTTCTGCCTGACGCGGGTGACAAGACTGTCTAGAATGGAGAGAACGCACGAGTCGTTCCCGTGCAGCCATACACGCGGCTTTGCTTCAATGGTCCCGATAGAATCATGAAAGTCCCGGAGGTAAAGACAGGCAGGGTCCGCCTCCTCCGTCTCCGGAGACACGGCATTGACCGACCGATTCTT
>CAMLOB010000232.1 GCA_946481475.1 uncultured Chlorobiota bacterium
CCAATCGCCGAAGAATCCGACACGAAGGCTGTCGATAGATCCGCCACTCCGATTGTACACATACCAGTCAACACCGAGAGCTTCAGGCACCGAATCGATAAAACGAATGCGGCTTCTCAATTCCAGACCGACACGGCGCGACTCGTCGGCATCGGCATCCGAGATGACGAGCGTACTGTCGTTTCCGGGATTGGGGACTTCGACGACGCTGAAGTCATTGTTCTGATCGTCCGACGCACTGCTTCTGACGTTGTCCAGAACATGCGTTCTGTCGACGGCAACGATCAATCCTCCCTCAAACAATTGCGAGCGGTCGCGGAAGAGAACTCCCTCCCCCATCTCTCCGATCTCCAGCCGGTCGAACCCGGTCCTCCCCCGATCGGTCAGCGTCCAGTCGATACGGGAATTGCTGTAGACGGTGTAGGGGCGGTAGATGCGGAGGATCTCGTAGGCGTAGTCGACGTAGTTGTCGGCCCGGAAGTCGATTCGAACTCTCGTCAACCCATTGCTGGAAGATTTGATCTCGAAGGGGATGCCTTCCGGCGTCGTCCGGCTTTCTCCCGAACCGAGTGAGCCGATCTCGACGGGGTTCGCACCGAATGTCACCGCCGCCGAGTCGGTCGTATAGCGCGCGATCTGAAGCCGGGCGTTTGTGCCGCCGCCGAGGATATTGGTCACCGCCACCATCAATCGTCCCTTCTCCCCCACAACGAACTGCTCTTTCCGAACTCCGTTCTCATCAACCGCCCAGACCGAGTCGATCACAAAAGCCGGACGTGAGAACGGATCATCGGAGAGAGCTGCAAAGGCATCGGCCCGTCCGGTTCCGATCATCCCTTCCTTTCCCACATTGATCGGATCGATATTGACTGTGGAGAGACGAACGTGAGCGGCCGCCTGTCGGGCATCCAGTTCCGGCCAACGGCTTCTGACGAGGGCGACGATACCGGAGATGACCGGAGTCGTGTAGGAAGTGGCCGGGGCAAGGTCGTAGTACTCGGACCGATCGCTTGTCGTCAGTCCCCCCGTCGCGGTGATGTCGATGTGTTCTCCCCAGGTGGTGATGAACTGGCCGACCTCGTTGACTCCGCCGACGCCGAGGACGTGACGGTAACCGGCCGGATAATAGAGGTTGTACTCGGGATCATTCCCCCCGGCGGCAACCACCGTCGCGTTGTAGGCAAGCGTGACGTTCTCGATGATGTCCTGTTCGGCCTGCGAGTATGTCGTGCTTCCCCAACTGCAATTGATCACCTGAAATCCCCGTTGCGCGCAGTAGATGATCCCCTCATACCCGGCAGCGAGTCTGCCGCTCCCCCGGTTGGCGGCTTTCACCGGAAAGAACCGGCACTGATTGGCGATCCCCGCAATCCCCCGATCGTTGTCCGTTGTCGCGGCCGCATATCCGGCCACCTGCGTACCATGTTCGCCGTTTTCCGTATTCCCCGGTTCCGATCCGTCGGCATCGGCAGTCAGGTTCGCCCCTTTCCAGTCATCCACATACCCGTTGCCGTCATCGTCGATGCCGTTCGTCTCCCTGTCGTTCCCCTGATTGTCCTTTCCTGACTCGCCGTAGTTCGGTGCGATGTTGTCCCACAGATCTTCGTGCCGTGCGGTGATCCCGGCATCGATAATGCCGATCACAACGGAGGAGTCGCCGGGCCAGATTTTCCAGGCTTCGTCGGCTCGGGTAAACTTGATCTGCTTCTGATCCGGCAGCTTGGGATCGTTCGGCTGGTCGGGACCGAGAATGCGGGGGATGATCACCGGTTCGGCATACTCGACCTCCGGAAGCGCGGCGAGTATTGCGGCCGCCTTGCGTGGGTGAATCGGTTCGGCGTAACTGACCGAGATGATGCGAGACAGTTCTTCCTCCGCCTCGATTGCGGCGGCTCTGCGATGTCCGGAGAGTGTCGACCGGTATGATCCGACAGCGGAGGCAAGGATCTGATCCGAACTGACCAGTGGTGTAACGGCTTCGCCCTGCAGACCGGCTTGCAACAGAAGGGAGCGGACACGCGACGCCCCATCGGCTTTATCCTCGGTCTTGCGCAACTTGACGTAAAGCGCGCCGCCGATCACATCTTCCTCCGACTCCTGATCGGCAACAATGCCGTGCCGCTCCAGGGCAATCAGCGTCGCTGATGTAGGACCGATCCGTTCCACCTGCTGTCCCCAAAGGGGAAGACCGGAAAGAGACAAAAGAGAGAGAACGGGAAGAATCCTTTTCTTCAGAAGAAGATGTATCGGTCGCATCATGTCGTCATTGCTCTGCTGGTGTATGCTCTGCGGAAGAAGATTCTCCGTTCCCCGAAACGTCACCGAACGACGGGTAGATGATTTGCCGGATTGCAACCGCCTTGCAGGTCTGCAGATCGACCCGGACGAGAAGTCCGCACAGTCGGACATCGTCGGTTGCGGTCGCATACTTGAAGGGAGTTTTGTAGAGGAACCGCTTGATCGCCTCTTCCTTCACCATGCCGATCACCGAGTCGTACGGACCGGTCATGCCCAGATCGGTCAGATAGGCCGTCCCCTTCGGCAAAATCTGTCCGTCGGCTGTCGGGACATGCGTATGCGTTCCGACAACCGCAGTCACCCGTCCGTCCAGATACCACCCCATGGCAATCTTCTCGGCTGTCGCCTCGGCATGGAAGTCGACGATGATCGGGATCTTCTTTCCGATCTTCCCCAGCACCCAGTCGGCGGTCCGGAACGGACAGTCGATATCCTGCATGAAGGTTCTCCCCTGCAGGTTCACCACGCCGATCTCCGTTCCGTCCTCAAGCCGTTTGACGTAGTATCCGTTGCCGACGTTCCCCGGCGGATAGTTCAACGGACGGAGAACATCGGGTCGCTCCCCCAGCACTTTCTTTGTCTGCCACTTCTCCCAGACGTGATTTCCCGACGTGATCACATCTGCGCCCGAAGCAAAGATGGTATCAGCATCCGAAGGGCGTATCCCCTTGCCGTCGTAGACGTTCTCGGCGTTGACGATCGCACAGCCGACGTCCAGTTCCTTCTTCATTCGGGGCAGATGTGTCTGGACCGCCTGCAGTCCCGGCGTTCCGACAATATCTCCCACAATGAGAATATAGATCGATTTTTGGTCCTCTACAGCCTCTTTCACGATATTCTCTCTTGATTCTGTTTCGTAAGTTTGTCCCTCTTTACGATCGTGAGCCTTGAACTCTGCGCATGGGAGGGAGATGAAAATCTACACAAAAACGGGGGATGACGGGACCACCGGTCTTTTCGGCGGCCAAAGAGTACGCAAGAATCACCTCCGGATCGAAGCATACGGAACCGTTGACGAGTTGAACAGTCTGATAGGGGTCGTACGGTCGCACGGTCCGATTCCCGATCATGTGGATGAACTTCTGGGAACAATTCAGGGACAACTCTTTGTTCTTGGTGCCGATCTGGCGACGCCGGACAGGAAAGAACGCCGGAATATTTCCATTCCCCGTGTTATATCGGATGATGTGACGTGTCTTGAGTCGGCCATAGACAAACTTGAGGAGGATCTGCCGCCGCTGAAACACTTCATTCTACCGGGCGGAACACAGGCCGGATCCCTCCTCCACGTGGCGCGGACGGTGGCCCGCAGGGGAGAACGACTGACGGTCGCCCTCTATGCCGAGGAGCCGGAGATCGGCGAACTGCCGATACGCTTTCTAAACCGACTGAGCGATCTGCTCTTTGTGCTGGCGCGAACCGTCAACCATCTCGGAGGGATTGAAGAACATCCCTGGATTCCGGATCAGGGGAACGGAGTGGGATGAATTTCTGTTTCGTCGGAGATGTTCTTTCGGACAGTGGAATAAACTTCATCACGGAGGTTGTGTCCTTACGGCCATTCCAATCGCGAGGGACCACACCCCGCATCGTTGACAGAAAAGATATTCAGGTTAGTTTTCAACAACCATTCAACATAGTATCGCGGACCCCGCAGCATGTGGGGACTGCATACGCAAATACCACAAAAGGAGAGACAGAATATGAAGTTCAAGCATCTTCTGATGAGCGGCCTTATCATGGCTCTTGCCGGCTTCTTCGTCGTCGGCTGTAATGAGAACCCGGACGACCCGAATGATCCGAATCCGGACGAGGTCGCACCGCCGACCGGACTGATGGCCGTCTCAATGGACGGAGCGGTGATGCTGAAGTGGACCGCATCGGCCGATGCCGATACCTACGTCGTTACATGGGATGACGGCACGACGGAACTCAGCACCGAAGATATTACCGACACCGAGTACAAGGTGGAAGGACTGACGAACGGTACGGTCTATACCTTCAGCGTTGTCGCCGTTGATGCCGACGCCGAGGAATCGGATGCGGCGACGATCAGCTGGGCAGCGGCACTCCGTTATACGAATGATCGTGACAAGGGAGGAATCCTCCGTATTTATGCCCGCAGCGTGCCGAGCCCGGATAAGGGAACAGGCATCGTAATTCAGCAGACAGGTGCGTTCAATGCATCGGTTGGTCCAACCTCCGCATTCCTGAGCCAGATTCAACTGATCGCGGACGTACAGTCAAATTTTGTTCGTATTGGCGCTCCGAAGAGCTTTACGGAATTCGGCCAGGTCGCACAGTTCCGCAATGATGTCCAGATTTCCGACAACTATGTCGAACTGAGTCCGACCGTTGGTCTTGACGGATGGTACAACTCGGCTTCACTGGAAGGATTGTTTACCACCAACAACACCAGCAACTTTAATATTCAGGATCAGTTGAGCGCCGGAGCTGGAGCAGCATTCGCCATGCGCTGGGGAACTGCCGGCAGCTATCGTTATGCTCGGGTCTTTGTCGTCCCGGGGGCGAACGGCAAACTGGTCCAGACCGATAATGAAGGTGATCCTTTCGTCGAGATCCGGATCTCCTATCAGTCGGCTCAGGGCGTTCCTTACGCCAAGTAAACCACACAGACTTGTATAAGTCCAGGCGGAGGTGCTGCAAAAGCATCTCCGCTTTTTTTTATGTTTGCTCCCGTTCGGGTGTCGGGAAGTTCCACTTATTCAACAGCTACAGTCCGGATGAATCGTAGAAATTTTCTGAAGAGGTCAACCATCGTTCTGGTCGGCGCAACGCTGGCCGACAAACTTGCCTCCCCCGTTCTTCGCGCCACGCCGGATGACCCGGAAAGTTTTGAAGGGGAAAGCGTCTTCCGTCGGTTGATGGAGGAGGCCGAAAAGGAGAACTGGAAGGAGAAACCGATCGGCGAAGTAATGGGGCTGATCGGTCTGGCCCTCCTGACCACTCCCTACGTCGCCGGAACGCTCGACACCTCGGACGACGGCGAAGTCTGCTCGGCAAATCTGCTGGGACTTGACTGCGTGACCTTCTACGAGACCGCTCTCGCCGTCGCCCGGATCGTGAAGCAGGGAAAATCGGAACCGGAAGATCTGCTTGCAGGACTGGAGAAGATGCGCTACCGGAACGGAGAGCTGACCGACTACGCCTCACGCCTCCACTACGTCAGCGACTGGTATGCCGACAACCAGAAGAAAGGGATCGTGCAGGACATTACTTCCACCCTGCCGAAGGCCGTGAAGTACGACAAGAAGATCAACTTCATGAGCACCCACACCGATGCCTACAAGCAGTTGAAGGGGAATGCGGAGTTGATCGAGAAGATCAAGGATGTCGAGAAGGAATTGAACGGTCGGGAACGCTACTACGTGCCGAAGCAGTACATCGGCGAGACGGAGAAGAACCTGCAGACGGGAGACATCGTGGCAATCACCACCTCAATCGATGGACTGGACGTCTCCCACACCGGTCTCTGCTACCGCGACAAGGAAGGACGCCTCCGCCTTCTTCACGCATCGCTCACCCACAAGAAAGTCTTCCTCGACACCGATCTCCACAAGTATCTGGCAGGAAACAAAAAGCAGACGGGAATCATGGTGGCGAGGCCGCTGGAAGTGGCGGAATAATCGGGAAATGTCGATTTTCGATTTGCGATTGTCGAATGCAATTAGTGGGGGCGCAAAAAACTTGCGCTCCTGCAAGTTGTGTTCATTAATTGAAAATCGTCAATCGGCATTCGCCGATTCGGGCTTGCAACGAGGCGCAATGTTTGGCGCCCCTACCTTTTTCCCCCGTAAAATCCTCCCCCCGCCTTCTTGCCGATCCGCCCCGACTCCACCATCTTCTTCTGGATCAGGTGGGGCTGGAACCGGGCCTCATTAAAGTATTGCCCGTAGACCGACTGCGTCACCGCAAAGTTGACGTCGATGCCGATCAGGTCCATCAGCTCGAACGGTCCCATCCGGAATCCGATCGACTTCAGGCAGCGATCCACCTGCTCGTGCGAGGCGGCCCCCTCCCCTACAATCCGGAACGCCTCACCATAGAAGTTCCGCGCCACACGGTTGACGATAAATCCCGGCGTGTCCTTCACCCGAACCGGCACCTTGCCCAGTTCCTTTGAAAGGGTAACCGTCCGCTCCATCGTCTCTTCCGACGTGGCAAAGCCCCGGATCACCTCGACAAGCTTCATGATGTGGGCCGGATTGAAGAAGTGCATCCCGACGACGCGCTCCGGATGCTTCAGTCCGTTTGCCATCTCCGTAACGGCAATCGAAGAAG
>CAMLOB010000233.1 GCA_946481475.1 uncultured Chlorobiota bacterium
GGGAGAACGGGGCTACTACATCGTGAAGCTGGACAGTCTGTCGGCACCGGACGATGCGAAGTACACCGCCGAGAAGGATGAGTTCGCCAAGAATACGCTGCAGCAGCAACGCCAGCAGGTCTTCTACCGCTGGATCGACGACTATCGCAACAAGTCGACGATTATCCGGAACTGGGGCGAGTAAGCTCTGCGGAATCGATCAACAACGCAAACGGGAGTGCGGCATCGTGCGGCACTCCCGTTTCTCGTTTGGTATCAGCGGTGAGCTTTCAGCTTTGAGCAGTCAGTTTAGAGTGGTGAGGAGTCGGATAGAACAATTGAACCTCACAACAATTCAACGATTCAACCATCCAACCGGCCACTCTTCACTTCACCCCGGCAAACCAAAGCCCGACATCTCCTCTTGACTCCCGACTCTTGACCCCCGACTCTCTGACTCTCGACTCTCCGACTCCCGATTCCCCCTAATTCGTAAAACTCGCATTGACGATCGTCAACTCGTCCGGATACTTCACATCGCCGAACGGTGTGCCGACCGTGACGTAGGCGGCCAGTTTCAACTTGGAGCTGGAACCGGAGACGCCGCCGATGGCGAAGGCAAGGTTCAGCAGATCCTCGTACTGTCTGTCGCCGAAGAACTTCAAAAGATCGAGGCTCATGCTCAGCGGGATCGTCACCGTCTCACCCGATCCGGGAATGCGAAGTCCGTCGCCGGCAATTCCGTTGATCGTCTCCTTCCCGTCGATATACAACGTCCACTCCATCTTCTTCAGAAAAAGATCCGTCCCCTTGCTGGACGAACCGGACGTATTCGGGTTCTTTGCAAGAAGGTCCAGCGTAAAAGCAGCCGGAAGCTTCTTGTTGTTGTATGCGGAGAATGCCTTGGCCACATCGGTGGGACCGAAGTTGGAAGGACTGGAGAACTTCGAGATGTTGATGCCGGCAAGCTGGAAGTTGCGGACATCGCCGAGCTTGAACTGGAGCTGTTTCAGCGAGTTGATGGCGCCGGCAGCATCCTTGATTGCCTGACATCCGGAGAGGAAGATCAGGGCGGAGAGAGCAGAGACGATCCCTGCCGATTTCATGATTCTCATAGTCATTGTCGTATTGATTGATGAACGGATTGTCCGAAAAATACGAAACGCTCCGACTCCCCCGGAATCAAACGGCTTAGCGATCCAGAAGGATATAATTTTTGAACCCGCCGATCTGCCTCCCCCCGAGAAGACCCTGTTCCAGTCTGCTCAGCAACCGGTACTTCATCCTCTCATGCTTGTGACGGGGGCGAGCCGGGTTGTCGTCACGCCTGTTGTAGTTCAACTGATCTTCCCAATTGAACCGGGCGATCCGCTCGGCCATAACGGCCGGGTGCGTCCCGCCGAATTCCGCAAGTCGTCCGAGCGGACCGTAATCGAATGCAGGTGGACGCTCACGGTAGAGTTCGGCCACCCTCCGATCTCCCTTGTGAATCGTATCGAGCGCACGGTTCTTCGTCTGCATCAGATGAGGGGGACGAACCCAGCCGTAGTGGAAGATCCGGGCGTCAACCGAAGCGACCTTCAGTTTCTGCGTCCCCTCCTGCTGTCGGTAGTTCCGTCCGTCGAACCCGGGAATGCGCCGGAACGACTGGGCCGACTCCCACGAATGGATATCCGGATCGTTCCGGACGATCCGGATTTCGTGCGGATACCAGCCGTGCGAACGATGGTAGTGCCGGTAGTCACCCCAGAAATGCAAATAACGGAAGAGAAGTCCCTCCACCTCCCGATCATCGATCAACTCTTCGCAACGTGCGACGATGGCCGGCAGGTCATCTTCATGAACGACCTCGTCGGCCTGCAGATAGAAGAGCCAGTCTCCCCGACATTCCGCTTTGGCGATGTCGGTCTGGTGGGCGTTTTCCGTACCGTTCGGGTAGCGTTCGAGATCCCAGACGGTATCGATGATTCTGATCTTCTCGGATCCGATCTCCCCGATCTCCCGCCGCGTTTCGTCATCCGGATCGGAGTTGCCGAGAGCCACGACGAACTCGTCGACGATCGGAAGGATCGAACGGATGGCCTCGGCCATCGGATAATAAAGCTTCGAGGCGTTCCGGGCCATTGTGAAGCCGCTGATTGTCATTGCCGAAGGTTTACGGTTGTTCTGTTTTTTATCAGAGAGATCAGGAGGATGTGATGCAGTCTCGTACCGGTCGGGCAATTGAGAGAAGATTTCGGCTTCCTCTCCCCCTCCGGGCCGCCGCCGGGGTGAACCCGTCGGCTACGCTACTCATACACACACGCACCCATCCACCACGACGGACTCATCCACTCTCCTCCCCTATCATCCCCGCCGCAATCTTCCCCGAAAGAAGAACAAGCGGAATGCCTCCCCCCGGATGGACACTGCCGCCGACGAGAAAAAGATTCTCCAGTCCTTTGACCCGGTTCCCGTGTCGCAGGAAGGCGGAGAAAATCGAGTTCGACGAGGAGCCGTAGATTGCTCCGCCGGTCGAACCGTAGCGCTCTTCCACATCCAGCGGAGTCATCACCGACTGCGAGCGGATAATCGGTCTGACGCCGAAGGTTGCCAGACGATCCCAGACCATATCGCGGTAGTCCTCCACCTGACTGTTCTCTGCAAAGAGGTCGGGTCGGGAAGGAGCATTGATAAGAAGATACCAGTTTTCCTCACCTTCGGGGGCAAGCGACCGGTCGCTGATCGAGGAGATCGAGCGATAGACGGTCATCTCCTCAGGAAAGATCCGGGTATCGAAGATATCGCGGAACTCCTTTCGGTAGTGATCGCTGAAGAAGATGGAATGGTGAGAAGACCTTTCCTCACCGGCCTTCACCCCGGCAAGGATCAGAAAGCCGGAGCACGAACGTTCCTCGGTCGCCAGTCTCCCCGGCATTACAAACCCGGCCGGTTCCAGCAACGTCCGCCATGTCCGCAGAGCGTCGACGTTGGAGATAACCACATCGGCCGGTTCCTCCACCCCGTTAACGGTCAACGACGTGATCCGCTTTCCGGACGAACGGAGCCCTTCGACTTCGCTCGAACAGTACATCCGCACACCGACCGACTCCGCAAGTTGCCTCAGGACTTCGACAATCCGGTACATCCCCCCCTCGGGATACCAGGCCCCGAAGGCAAGCTCCACGTGGGGGATCACGTTCAGCGTTGCCGGGGCCGAGAAAGGGGAGGAGCCGTTGTAGGTGGCGAACCGGTCGAGGAACTGGATCAGCTTCGGGGAACGGAACCGCCGTTCAAGCGATGCGTGGACCGTCGAGGTGAAGCCGAGCCGACCGATCATCGGGGCAAGCCGGGCGTTCCGCAACGAGAAGAGCTCGCGGAATCCGCGGAACGGACTGAAGAGGAAGACATCTTTGGTCGTCTCGTAGAGTCGGGCAATATCGTCGAGGAACCGGATGAACCCGGCTGCATCGTCGGGGAACACTCTCTTCACCTCATCGATCAGCCGGGATCGCTCTCCCCACGCATCGAATGTCGTGCCGTCGCTCCAGTGGTAACGGCAGGTCGGCTCAACCGGATGAAGCGTCAGGTGATCCTCCATCCTCCGGCCGGCGACATTGAACAATTCTTCCAGAACAAACGGCATCGTCAGAAGGGTTGGACCGAGATCGAAGTAATGTCCCCCCTCTCTCCTTCGGCTCACTTTCCCTCCCGTCTCGGAGTTCTTCTCGAAGATCGCGACATCATGCCCTTGCATCCGCAGGTGAATTGCGGCCGAGAGTCCGCCCAGTCCGGCACCGATAATCCTCACACGTCTGTTCATGAACCGAAAGATAGGAATTCGGGAAAGAGTCCTGTCCGACATCATTTGACGGCTATTCTTCCCCACTTGGGGAGACATCTCCTTCATTTGTTCCGCGGACCATCCCCCATCGGCATGGATTTCACTTGCATGGAGAACCGTCCCCTCACTATCTTCGTTCCGCTCGGGGGAAAAGACACTCCCCCGTTTTGTTTTTTGCGACAGGAGGCTATGACCACATACATCATTCGCCAGAGCATCTACGCCGTTTTCATCATCATCGGTGTGTTGATTGTGACGTTCGTCGTCATCCGGCTTCTCCCCGGCGATCCGACACGACTGGCAATGGGGCAGCGGGCCGACGTTCAGTCGATGGAGGCATTGAAACGGGAGTGGAAACTGGATCAGCCGCTCTACATCCAGTTTCAGGATTTCATGGTAAAGGCTCTTCAAGGAGATTTCGGCAGAAGTTTTTCCACGAACCGACCGGTCACCGAATCCATTCTCGAACGGATCCCCCGCACCGCAATTCTGGCCGTCAGCGCGATGGCTCTGGCAACGCTTATCGGCGTGATGATCGGGATTCTCTCGGCCTGGAAACCCTATACCGTCTTCGACAACGCCGCGATGATCTTCGCCCTGCTCGGCATTTCCGTCCCGGTTTTCGTTCTCGGTGCCCTGTTCAGTCTGATCTTCGCGGTCAAGCTCGGCTGGTTCGACGCCTCGGGCTATATCGAGGAGATGGGCTCCTACCGTTTCAACCGGCTTGTCCTTCCGATGGCCGCCCTCGCGGCCCGTCCGCTGTCGATCTTCGCCCGCATCACGCGAAGTTCGATGCTGGACACGATGAGTCAGGACTATATCAGGACCGCACGGGCAAAGGGGATTTCCGAACGGAAGACGATTCTGACGCACGCCCTGAGAAACGCGCTGAACCCGATAGTCACCACCGTCTCGGCCTGGCTGGCCGCAACGCTTGCCGGAACATTTTTCATCGAACAGATTTTCGACTGGGCCGGTATCGGACAGTTCGCGTTCAACGCCGTCACCCAGTATGACTTTCCGGTCATCCAGGGGGTGGTGGTCTTCACCGCCGTCATCTTTGTGATCGTCAACCTGACCGTCGACATTATCTATTCTTTCCTCGATCCGAGAATCCGGTTGAGCTAAAGGGACGTTTCTTCGCAAACGATAAGGACTTCAGAACAACAACGAGAGGCAATGCCGCAGGAAACCGAAGATATCGTTCAGGAACTTTCTCCGCATGGCGATGAAGGAGCGAAAGAGACAGGGCCGGCCACAGGCCGCGCCAGTCAGTCGCTGTGGCAACTTGCCTGGCGCCGACTGAAGCGAAACCGGCTGGCGATGGTCGGCATGTGGATCGTGATCGTGATGGCCTTTGTTGCCATCTTCGCCGACCTGATCGCTCCCCACTCCCCTTACCGACAGATTCTCGACTATTCGAATCAGGACGAAGGATTCTCCGGCAGCACATTGATAAAGAAATCGACCGGCGGCTATGAAGAGGAATATATTCCCGTGCAGTCGTGGGAACTGGTCGGCGACAGCGTCCGCTACACCGACACGTTCGGTCGGGAACAGATGATCGCGACGTCGGGTCTGGTTGGTAAGGGGGAGGATGACTGGTACTGGGAGCCGACCTATCTGCTCGGCACCGACAACTACGGTCGGGATCTCCTCAGCCGGTTGATCTACGGAACGCGCATTTCGCTCAGCATCGGCTTTCTGGCCGAACTGATCGCCCTGACGATCGGCGTCACGTTCGGGGCGTTCGCCGGATATTTCCGGGGCTGGGTCGATTCGGCGATCATGTATGTGGCGAACGTCGTCTGGAGCTTCCCCTACATCCTTCTGGTGATCGCTCTCTCCCTTGCTTTCGGCGTCGGCTTCGCCCCGACGTTCGTGGCCATCGGGATCGCCTCGTGGGTTGACATGTGCCGTATCGTTCGCGGACAATTCTTTTCGCTGCGGCAGACCGAGTACGTGGAGGCGACACGGGCATTGGGCTTTAACGCACGCCGAACTATTTTCCGGCACATTCTGCCGAACGCTCTGGGACCGATCACCGTGATCGCGACGGCCGGTTTTGCAATGGCGATCATCTCCGAAGCGTCTCTGGCCTACGTCGGCATCGGCATCCAGAAACCGGAGCCGAGCTGGGGATCGATGATCTTCGACGCACGCGACGTCATCTCGGCCGGAACGAATATCGGCCAGATGATCTATCCCTGCGTCTGCCTGGCCCTGGCGGTCTTCGGATTCAACCTCTTCGGCGACGGTCTGCGCGATGCACTCGACCCGAAGCTTCAGAAGTGAGAACAACATTCAGCATTCACAGCAGCATTTACAGTCAACGGGACATTTATGGCAAAGCTCCTTGAAGTCAACAATCTGCGGACCTACTTCCACACCGACGACGGCACAGCCCGCTCGGTAGACGGCGTCAGCTTCTCGGTGGACCGGGGAGAGACGCTCGGCATTGTGGGCGAATCGGGTTGCGGGAAGTCGGTGACGGCACTCTCGGTGATGGGGTTGATCCCCGATCCTCCGGGGAGGATCGAGGGGGGAGAAATTCTCTTCGAGGGGAAGAATCTTCTCGAGTTCTCCGAGGAGCAGATGCGCCATGTTCGGGGGAACGATATTTCAATGATCTTCCAGGAGCCGATGACCTCGCTGAACCCGGTCTTTACCGTCGGACACCAGATCGACGAGGCGGTTATCCTGCATCAGAAAGTCTCGAAGCACGAGGCAAAGAACCGAGCAATCGAAATGCTCCGTCTGGTCGGCATTCCGGCTCCGGA
>CAMLOB010000234.1 GCA_946481475.1 uncultured Chlorobiota bacterium
ATACCGGGTGCCTCTTACCACGAAATCCGTTCCCCGATTGTCGGCACGTTCTATCGCGCACCGAATCCCGAAGCCGAATCGTTTGTAGAAGTTGGATCCGAAGTGAAGACCGGAGAGGTTCTCTGCATTGTCGAGGCGATGAAGTTGATGAATGAGATCGAATCGGACATCAGCGGTCGCATTGCAAAGATTCTTGTGGAGAACGCCCAGCCGGTAGAGTACAACCAGGTACTCTTTTTGATCGAGAAGTAATTCGTAGGAAGAGCGCTTGATGTTCAAGAAGATTCTCATTGCCAACCGTGGAGAAATTGCCCTTCGCGTCATCCGCGCCTGTCGCGAACTCGGCATAAAGACTGTCGGCGTCTACTCCACGGCCGACAAGGAATCGCTCCACGTCCGCTATGCCGACGAAGTTGTCTGCATCGGCCCTCCTCCCGGCTCCGAGAGCTATCTGAATATTCCCCGCATTATCTCCGCAGCGCAGATTACCAACGCCGATGCAATCCATCCGGGCTACGGATTCCTGGCCGAGAACGCCCGATTCGCCGAAATCTGTGCCGACAGCGGCATCACCTTCATCGGACCGACACCGGAGCAGATCTCCAGGATGGGGGATAAATCCGTGGCAAAGGAGACGATGCGGGAGGCGGGCGTCCCGGTGATACCGGGACGCAAGGGGGCCGTGGCGACGCTTGAGGAAGCCCGGGCAATCGGCGAGGAGAGCGGCTATCCCATCCTGATCAAGGCATCGGCCGGAGGAGGCGGAAAAGGGATGCGCGTCGTCCCGGAGGCATCGGCCCTTGAACGGGCTTTCAACGCCGCCCGGAACGAGGCGAAAGCGGCCTTCGGAGATGACACCGTCTACATCGAAAAATTTGTCGAGGAACCCCGCCACATTGAAATCCAGGTAATGTGCGATGCCCACGGCAACCGCATTCACCTGAACGAACGGGAATGCTCGATCCAGCGACGCCATCAGAAACTGATCGAGGAATCCCCCTCGCCGATCCTCGACTCGGACCTCCGCCGCAGAATGGGAGAGGCAGCCGTCGCCGGGTGCGAATACGTCAACTATCTGGGAGCCGGAACAATAGAATTCCTTGTCGACAAGAACAGGGACTTCTACTTCATGGAGATGAATACCCGGATCCAGGTCGAACATCCGGTCACCGAAGAATCGCTGGGAATCGACCTTATCAAGGAACAGATCTCCGTCGCAGCCGGAGAGAAGCTTTCGCTGAAAGAATGCGATCCGTTGTGGCACGCCATCGAAGTCCGGATCAATGCAGAAGATCCCTATCATGATTTCCGCCCGAGTCCCGGCGTGATCTCCACCCTCCACTTCCCCGGCGGCCACGGAGTCCGGGTCGATTCGCATATCTACCAGGGCTACGTCATCCCGCCGACCTATGACTCTCTTCTGGCAAAGATCATCACCTTCGGCGATTCCCGCACCGACGCCATCCTGAAGATGCGCCGCGCTCTGGATGAGTGCATCATCGAAGGAGTGAAAACCACGATCCCGTTCCATAGCATGATGATGGCCCACGAACAGTTCCTGAGCGGGGACTTCGATACGAAGTTCGTCGACACGACGGACTGGAAGAGCCGGCTTCCGGAAGTGGATGCCTAAGGTTGGGGTGGGATTTCCCACGTTCGGAATCGGGAGAAAAGGGAAGCGCAGCGAACGAGAACATCAGTCAGACATCATTAATACAACTATCGGATCCAGACATGAATTTCCCTGAAGGACTCAAGTACGTAAAGAGCCACGAGTGGGCCAAAGTCGAAGACGGAACGGTTACCATCGGCATCACCGACTTTGCACAGTCGGAGCTGGGAGACGTTGTATTCGTCGACATCACCGTATCGCCGGGAGATACGCTTGGTGCCGGAGACGTGTTCGGTACGATTGAAGCCGTCAAGACCGTCAGCGATCTCTATATGCCGATCGCCGGCACGATCTCCGCAATCAACGACGGACTCGGAGACGCCCCCGAAACCATCAACAACGACCCGTACGGTGCCGGCTGGCTTGTGAAAGTCACCGATGCGTCGATCAATGACGATGAGATGATGAGTGCCGACGCCTACCGCGATATGGTCGGTGCCTGATCGGACCGTCGGGACATCCCAATCCTCTACAGACCTACAGATAAGGAGAACGCCGCAGATCGGCCCGGAGCCGGTCTGCGGCGTTTTCGTTGTCTGCCCGGAAACACCACCGGGTAATTTCGATTTGCGATGTGCGACTGTCGAAGTATACGTATCGTACCGGCTCTGTGGGGAGACGGGACACGGATCGGGCAGAGCCGGCATTCATTCTCCCGCTCCGTTTTGCTCCGGCCGTCACTTCACCAGAATCAGCTTGCCGGTCTCCTTCTCCCCTCCTGCATGCAGAATGAAGTAGTAGAGACCGGAGGGGAGCGATCTTCCGTCGATCATGATCTCATGTTCTCCGGCCCCCTGCATCCCCTCTTCATAACGCCGAATCTCACGCCCCTCTGCGTCAAGCAGCACAAGTGTGGCCGAACCGGTCCGCTCGGTTCGATACCGCACGGTCGTCTCCCCGCTTGAGGGGTTCGGCATCACCGACCGGACAAGTGCTCCCTCTCCTCTCTGCTGATCGTCCACTCCGAGGAAGCTGCACTCCACCGTATCGATCTCGCAGCAGAGTTCCGTATCGTCCTCGAACGTACAGGTCTCAATGATTACGTTGACCTCGTCGGCTTCGGCGAACTCCAGTCGGAACGGTCCGGCCGTCCCCCCCGCCGGTATCGTCCCCCCCTTGAAAATCACCTGCCGCGGATCCAGCGTCACCTGATCGAAACCGGAGGCCGATCCCTCGGCAACGGCACTCCGGAAATCGACGTTCCCCTGAAGAATCGTGTACTGGACGTTGTTGATCGGTCCGTCCGGCGTGTGAACGTTCCGGATTTCAGAGAGTGCCTGACATGTCAGTTCTGATGTGATGTCGCTGGTCAGACTTATCGAATCGCAACGCCCGGGAGAACCTTCGCAGACGACACGTTCGGTGCCGAAGCAGAGAAGCTCTCCTCTGGAGAAGGTCTGCCAGAGGACGTCGAAGTCGATCGGCCGATCCGGACTGACGCGCGCATCGACGCAGAAACTGAAGGTCACCGAATCTCCCGCTCGCAACGTGTCGCCGACATACTCGACGAAGATGCTCGGGAAGAAATCGGAACCGAGTCTCCACGACCCCGAAGCCTCGGCCGTATCGATAATCAGGTCGCTTCGCGGCACACGGATCGTCATCAGATCGATCGGCCGTTCCTTTCCGTTAAAGTTATAGAACGTCACGTCGAAGCAGCAGAGGGGATCGATCGATCCGCTGTTCTCGCCGATCGCCGCACTGTCGCAGGAGAGACGCAGATCGACCCGAACCGGAATTTCCTCCGTGCAGATCGGTCTGAAATTATCAGCCCAGGTCGTCCAGGTGATCGTCAGCGGATCGCGTGCGTTCGTGTCGATGTTCAGACAGAACTCGAATTCCTTGTTGAAACCGGGATCGATCGTCCCCCGGTGGAAGGTGACCGAATCGGGGGTCACCCGATCGATCGACCAGCCCGGAGGAGCCTGTGCGTTCAGGATGCGAAGGCGCGTTCCCGGATTGTCGATCCTGACGGTAAATCGCTTGATTGTGTCGCGACGGGAGTTGCGGTTGCCGACATTCAACGTGATGCACCGCTGGGTTGCGGTCAGCGATGAATCGACCAGAGCCGAGACCGAATCGCAGAAAATGATCTCTCTGAAACAGGGGGCCGATCCGGTACCGATCGTCACGATCAGATCCTCGAACTCCGTAATCCACGTATAGCGCACCTGATCTTCCGGCGACAGATCGTTGTCGAAACAGATGCCGGGGAAGATCACCGTATCCCCCGGGGCCAGAAGCGAGTCGATAACAAAGAGGGCGGTGTCTCCGCGACCGTTCAACTGCATCGACCAGCCGTCCGGTAGACTTGTCGGGGCCGAGAAGGAGGCGTTCGGCGTGTTCATCGCCAGACGGAACCGCTTCAGGGGCGAGCGGGGCTGGTGAGAATTGATCAGAAGGAAATCGCGACAGCAGGTATCCCCCGAAACCGTCGTTCTCCTTGTGTAGAGCGTATCGGGAGCCCGAAGTCCGCAGAGAACCGTCAGCGTATCGCGACAGACCATGGTTCCAAAATTTGTCGTCCACCAGGTCAGGCGAACCGACGGACTGCCGAGCGTCTGCATATAGATCCGGAAATCCTCGATGTACTCTCCCACAGAGAGTGCCGAATCGGTCGTCTTCCAGCTGATCGAGTTGCTGTCGACCCGATCGATACGCCACCCCGCCGGCATACGCATCCCGACCGTGTCGATCCGGTGGCCGGAAGTCAGCAGTTTCAGGTGGAAGTCGTTGACTTCTTTCTGCTGCCCGTTTTCGTTCAGAAGGTCGATGTCGAAACCGCAACGGATGCTGCTGGGACGCGGGCGGAAGAAGGCTTCGTCGCAGTTGTTTCTTGACCCGCAGATAAAGCTGAGCGTATCGATCTGCCGCGCCCCTTCATCATCCCACGTTTCCCACGCCAGTCTGTAGACTCCGGTATCCCGCACGCAGAAGGAAAAGCTGGTAAGCGATTCGCCGGAATCGATCTCCGCATCGCTTGTGCTGCTGAGCCACTGGATATTTCGTCTGCTCAGAAAAACGTCCCATTCAATCGGCGACCCCGCCTGTCCCTGAATGAACTCTCCGCCGTCGGAGACAAACCGGACACGGAATTCCCGAATGGAACCGGAACTGCGGTTCGAGACAATGAATGTGTGGCAGCACTGATAGGGACCGTTGCCCGGCTGCGAGAGAACGCGAACCGTATCCTCCGGAAGCCCCTGTTGGGCCTGCAGGAAAAGAGGAGAACAAAAGAGGACGGGGAGCGAGATCAGCAGGAATCTGTAGAGTCGTACAAGCTGCATGTATCTGGTCGATCATTAATGTGCGTTGATATCGAACCGCCGGTTCCTGCGGTCGGATTCAGCCGTATTTTACGGATGTTCTTCCGTTATTCCCAGTCTGTCTGAAGAAAACCCTGAAATCGGAAAAAGGTTAGCGCCGACCACCGAACCCAAACAAAAACGCCGGACACAAAGTGCCCGGCGCAAAGCGATGTCCCGTCTGCAGCCCCAATCCCCCGCCTCTGCTCCCTCGACCCTCCGACTCTCGACCCTTCCCCTACTTCTTCTCTCCTCCCCCCTGCGACGCGGTTCCCCCTCCGGTCTGCGAGATCGACTCCCGCATCATCGTATCGGCCTGAATGTTCCTCATGTTGTAGTAATCCATCACCCCCAGTTTCCCCTCGCGCAGCGCCTCGGCCATTGCCAGCGGGACCTGTGCTTCGGACTCCACAACCTTTGCGCGCATCTCGTGGACGCGGGCCTTCATCTCCTGTTCGTATGCGACAGCCGCCGCCCGGCGTTCCTCGGCCTTGGCCCGGGCCACGTTCAGATCGGCCTCGGCCTGATCCGACGCCAGCTTCGCCCCGATGTTCTCCCCCACATCGACGTCGGCGATGTCGATCGAGAGGATCTCGAATGCCGTTCCGGCGTCCAGTCCCTTGGTCAAAACAGTCTGCGAAATCCTGTCCGGATTCTCCAGCACCACCTTGTGCGTGTCGCTGGAACCGATCGTCGAGACGATCCCCTCGCCGACGCGGGCAATGATCGTCGCCTCGCCGGCGCCGCCGACAAGCCGTTCGAGGTTTGCCCTGACGGTCACTTTCGCAATCGCCCGGACCTGGATGCCGTTCTTGGCCATCGCGGCCACCGGCGGCGTTTCGATCACGCGTGGGTTCACCGAAAGCTTCACCGCATCCAGCACGTCACGTCCGGCAAGGTCGATTGCCGTGGCCCGCTCCCACGGCAGGGCAATCCCCGCCTTGTCGGCCGAGATCAGGGCTGCGATAACTTTCTGCACGTTTCCTCCGGCCAGGTAGTGGGATTCGAGCTGGTTGTTCTCCACTTCCAGTCCCGCCTTCTCGGCGGTAATCTTCGAGTTCACGATAACGGCCGGAGGAACCTTCCGCAACCGCATCCCGACCAATGAAAAGATCGGCACCTTCACCCCGGCTGAAATGGCACTGATCCAGAGGCGAACGGGAACGAAATACAAAAACCCGATCAGGACGAGAACGCCTAAAACAATGATGCCTGCAAGGACAAAGTTTTCCATGTCGATCTGAATTAGTGAACTGCTATCATTTTACGAATTCCGGCTTCAGGGCTCCTTTACAGCACTGCATTGCTGCCGTCGAAATGCGATTCGTTCCGCTCCTCGATCGTCTCCTCGCTCGGCGGCTTCACCTCCGGCATAAATTCCTTCGGATCGTCCAGCAGATTCTTCTGCGTCTGGCTGATAATGTAGTCGACGACCGCCTTCGGGTCCTCGTTGTTCTCCTCCCAGACCTTCAACTGGCGCTGTGATCCGGTCCCGTTGTCCAGAATGTCATAGATCCGGTTGATGTGCTCGCGGCTTCCGAGATCATCCACCACGTCATCCACAAAGTAGAGAAGTTCGCGGATCAGATCGCGGGCCG
>CAMLOB010000235.1 GCA_946481475.1 uncultured Chlorobiota bacterium
TAATACCGGTCGTCAAGCTCGCGAAAGGTAAACGAGGGAGGAGTGTCGAGTCCTTCCGGCGAGGAGAGCTCCAGCAACTCCCGGTAGGAGAGAATAGCCGAATCGCTTGTCCACCACTGCTGTCGCATCTCCACCCGGATATCGAGCGGATACTTCCCGGCGATCTTCTCTATCGCCGTCGGGTTCGGAGGAGAGCCGATCTCGGCCGCCACCAGTTCCACATACCCCTGTAGCTGTTCGGCGATGACGCCGCCGTAGGACTTCTTCAGAAGATAGCGATAGTACAGGCCAAGACTGAGCGTGGCGATAATCCCCGTACAGACGATCAACGCAAGGACCTTCCAGAAAAGGGAAAAGGTACGCGAAGGGTCGGGAGGAACAAACGGTCGATATAACGGTTCGGTATCGGGCACAGATCCTGATGTTGCGAAGCGACTCTATGAAACGTCTTCGGGGGAAGGTTTCCCTTCCCCCGAATATTGGAATCGGGCGGCTTTGAGCCTGGAGCTGTCAGCCTTCAGTTTTGAGCTTTCAGCGGTTGTATGTTTTTTCTGTTGCAGGACAGGTTCAGTCTTCTTCCGTTCTGGGGGCTTCTTCCCCTTCCGGAATCCCGATAAACATGTAACCGGTCCCCCAGATTGTCTTCAGGAAACGGGGATGTCGCGGATCGTCTCCCAGCTTCTGGCGAAGGCGGCTGACGACGACGTCGACCGAACGATTGAACGACTCCCACGGAATTCCCCGGGTCTGCTCCATCATGAAATCACGATCAAGCGGCTTCTGCGGATTCTCCGCAAAGAGTCGGAGCATCTCGAACTCGGCGGTTGTCAGATCCAGAGGTTCGCCGTCGAGCAGTACCGACTGCGTGTTGGCGTCGACCATCAGTCCGTCAAACTCGTAGACGCCGTTCGCACCGAACTGGGTCTTCGAGCGACGCAACACCGTCAGGATACGGGTCCAGAGTTCGCGAACGTCGAAGGGTTTCGGCATATAATCGTCGGCTCCCCCCTCAAGACCGGCAATTCTGTCGGTCACATCCCCTCTGGCAGTGAGCATGACGATCGGCACGCGTGAGAACTCACGAACCCTCTTCAGCGCCTGAAATCCGTCCATTTCCGGAAGCATGACATCGAGAACCACCGCATCGGGTCTCCACGACTTGACGAGACCGATCCCCTCTTTCGGAGACCCCGTAGCCTCGACTTCCGCCTCCTGTGACTGGAAGAACTCGCGCAGCAATTCCGTCAGTTCAGCATCATCGTCAATGATCAAAATCTTGGTTGCCATGGTGTTTGACCTCGTAGAAATGTATGAATACGAAAGAAGATGTTTCTTCAGGATGTGCAAAAATACGGTAATGTTCGCGAATATCCCACCGACCGGGGGAGAATTCTCCCTCCCCCCTCTCGCAGCAAGAGCCGGCCTCCCCTCACCGGTTCCTCATTTTATCCTCCGGAACTAACAAAACCGCCGTTCAACGTGTTATAGAAAGGCCCCACCTCGTTGTTCCAACCGGAAAACAAACAGAACAGGCCTGAAGTTCTTTCGCAAGTGATACAGCAACAGTATTTTAGTTCCATTCAGCACGTACACTTCAACCATTACAGGATCAGACCATGAAACGAACGATAGCGATTGCACTGACATCATTTCTGCTTCTCTTCTCCGCTTCGTTCCCCTCGGCGGCACAGATTCCAAACGTTATTTCCTGGCAGGGTGCGGTCGACGGCATCAGCGGTTCGGCCGATTTTGTCTTCCGCATGTATTCGGCGGCAACAGGGGGGACCGTTCTCTGGACCGAAAACCATTCCGGTATCGAAGTCGGCGACGAGAAGGTGGTTTCGCTCCTCCTCGGATCGAAAACCCCCTTTACGGGTCTTGATTTCGAACGCCCCTACTGGCTTGAAGTGGCGGTGAACGGCAATGTGATGACACCCCGGACCAGACTGACCACCTCCCCTTATTCCTACCGGGCGGAGAGGGCCAATTCGGTTGTCGACGGATCGATCGAGCCGAACGACATGAAGACGGGAGGAACCACTCCGCGGGACGGACAGGTCCTGGCCTTTGACGCCGCATCGGGAGGTTTTGCCTGGAAGACGGCCGGAGGAGTCGGCGGCGGAGCGATCAACGAACTGGCCGAAGGGGACGGCATCCGGATTGACGGACTGACCGGGCCGACATCGACGATATCGATTGCTCCGAAAGGGATCGTCAACTCGATGATCGGCGACGGTGCGGTGACCGGACGGACCATCGAGGCCGGATCGATCGTCACGGAAAATATTGCGAACAAGGCGATTACCCAGGAGAAATTTGCCGACGACGTCAGCATTCCGATGAGTGGCGTGGCGTCGGGAGATCTGAAGGGGAATTACCCGAATCCGGAGATCGGCGACGCGGTTATCACCGAAGGGGATTTCCAGACCGGCGCGGTCTCCACCCGGGCACTGGCCGACAACTCGGTGAACGGTGACAAACTTGACGACGGCGCGGTGGACAGTATCCATGTCAACAGGAACGCCCATCTGGTAGTCCGGCGACTGACCACAACCGACGTTCTGGTTGCCGACTATGAGAACGGGACCTCTTTTGTCAGCAACGGGGCCACCCGACTGATGGGGAACCTTGGCGTCCGTACCGCACCGATTGCGACGACGACAACGCTCATCAAGGGACAGGGGACCGTCGGAGCCACAACGGCACTGAACGTGATCGACAGTGTGAGTTCCCCTCTGCTGACCGTCGTTGATAACGGCAACGTCGGCATCGGGACCAACACGCCGACCGCCGCGCTCCATATCATCAACCCGGGTGCCATTGGTCTGCGCGTCCAGAACGGTTCGACTTCCCTGTCGGTGGGGGCGGTTGCAGCCGGTGCGGCGGTTATCGTCCCGGCCAACACCACCGTCGTTGAAGTGACGCCGGACGGAATCGTCGGCTCGGCAAACGTCATAACGATGCCGGCGGCCAAGAGTGCCGGAGAGTTGCTGATCCTGATCAACGGCGACAACGATCCTCTGATGCTGCCGGGAATGCCGGCACTGACCCCGGGCCAGTCCGGCACGTTCGTCTTCCTGACAACCAGAGGAGCATGGGTCCAGGTCAATTAATCACCCGGACCGGATCAACCATGCCGACGTTGATACGGTGAAGGATGCAATTGCGAGAAAAGCGATCCGCGAAAACGGATCGCTTTTTTCGGTTCTGACTTCTCCGTAGCTTGCACCGGTTATCCATCTAATTGCAGTATAAACCAACAAGGAGCTTTCCGATGAAATCTTTCAGACAGGGACTTCCTCTCCTGCTTGTCGGCCTCATCCTGATTTCAGCCGAGACATTGTTTTCACAGGTCATTCCGCAACGTTTCTCCTATCAGGGCATAGCCCGGAACGCTTCGGGAGCGGCTCTATCGAACACCCCGGTTGACGTTCGCATTTCGATCCTGAACGGTTCGGTCCTCGGCAGCACCGTCTACATCGAAGAGCACAAGACGGTGACCAACGCGTTCGGGCTTTTCACACTTCAGATCGGTGGAGGACAGGTACAGCTCGGCAATTTCTCTACAGTCAGATGGTCAGGCGACCTGAAGTTTCTCAAGGTCGAGATCAAACTGGATGATGAAGGAGGCTATCAGGCGCTCGGAACAACTCTGCTGATGAGCGTCCCATACGCCCTTGCGGCCCCGAAACCGGATAATATGGAGTTGAACGATCTGGTCGATGTCGATGCGGAGCAACCCCGCATCGGCGAATCCCTCCTCTGGGACGGAACGGCCTGGACGCCGGGAGGGGCAGCGGCAACCGTACAGGTCAGCCCGCGACTCAGCGGCGTCGGAACAGCCGGCAACCCGCTTGATATTGCACGACAGGGGGCAACCTTTGCTCAGGTGCTGAAGTGGAACGGAACGACGTGGGAGCCGGGAGACGACGAAGGTGAAGACCTTCTCCCCGGTCCCGGCATCGATATCATCAACAAGGAGATCACCCACGCCATGCACACCGGTGACGTCAGTGGTGTGGTCAATCTGACGGTGACCGGATTGCGGGGGAACAGCATTGTCCCGATTCCGCCGACGACCGGTCAGGTGCTCAAATATGTTGAAGGACAGGGATGGACTCCCTCAACCGACAACTCGCTTGTGCTGATCGCGGGGAACGGTCTGGAGATTACCGGCAGCACGATCCGGAACATCGTCTGGAACGTCAACGGCGACAACATCTACCGGGTGCAGGGGAACGTCGGCATCGGCACCGGATCGCCGGCACAGCAACTGCAGATCACGAAGAACTTCCAGCTCGGCGGAGCATTCATGCCGGGGGGAAATGCCGGTATCGTCGGACAGATTCTGACCTCCGACGGACCGAACAACGATCCTCTGTGGAAATATCCGAACGATGTGGTCAAGAACGTCGGCTGGTCGCTGACCGGAAATGCAGGGACAAGCACGGCGACGAACTTCCTCGGAACGACGGACAATACGTCGCTGCTGATCAAGACAAACGGTGTCGAGCGGATTCGTGTGGGGACCGACGGGAACGTCGGGATCGGAGAGACGACGCCGGGGGCGAAGCTGGAAGTGGGAAGTGGCGATATCTACGTCAACGGCAGCGCCAACGGCGTAATCCTGAAGGCCCCCAACGGCAATTGCTGGCGGATCACCGTCAACAACGACGGGACACTGTCGACAACAAACGTCTCCTGCCCGTGATCGCTCCGGAAACCGGAGTCGACAAACTTGAGTGCAGGAGAGTGGATGACAGCGAAACGGCCGATCATTCCGATCGGCCGTTTTTCTTGAACCGGTAAGAGTAAACACGTGGTGTCCGATGCGAACCGGAAGAACTACTCCTCCCCCCCGTTATCTCCGATATTTCTGTGAACCTAGGCAAGAGCGCAATTTCACTGATAGTGACACTCGCCGCAGTTGGTATGCTCGCTGAGTTGAACGTGGGAGAAACACCGGGGGCAGCGGTCGGTCATGGGGTTGACGATCCGGTAGGAACAGGTCGGACAGATACGAATTTCCCGTTTCAGTTTTTCCTGATGTTCTCCCCGGGCCGTATCGATCACCGTCAGGGAGAACCCTTCGCTCAGTTCTTCCTTCTTTCGCTTCCCCCCTTCTTTCTTCCGCCCCATCTTTCCGAACAGTCCCATCATCTCCACCTGCAATCCTTGATATCCATGCAATGCTCCGACATCTCCCTTTGCATCAACGTTCGGCTCAGAGCAGAAACAGCGCAACAAGCCCGCCGACGCCGAAGGCAAGCACCCAGCTTCCGGCCCAGATCGTCATTCCTTCCTTTACACCCCGCTCCTTCAGCATCACCATCAGCGATGCGATACAGGGGACAAAGAGTGTGATTGTGACCAGAGCGACGACGATCTGCATCGGTCCCAGATTCATATCGAACAGACCGGCCGCTCCGAAATCGCGGCGGACCAGTCCCATCACGAACGCGGTTGCGCTCTCGGCCGGAAGCTTCAACCACCCTTCGGTCACCGGGGCCAGCAGATTCTGCCAGCTCCGGAGCAATCCGCTGACCAGCAGAAGCGAGACGGCCAGCGCACCGGCGAAGAACCAGGGAGTGGCCTCCTTCATGAAGTGGAAGGTTCGGACCCAGGTCTTCTGCATCACATTTCGCACTCTCGGGAGCCGCATCGGCGGAAGATCCAGAAGGAGGGGCGAGGTTTCGCCCGGAAGGACTTTATCGAGAACCGTTCCGATGGCGATGAAGACGGTGAAGATCACCGCAGCATAGATCAGCGTCGCCTGCAATCCCGCACTGGCCAGCAGGGCGGCGATCACCGCAAGCTGGGCCGAACAGGGAATGGCGAACTGCAGAATTGATGTGGCGATCCGTTTCTCACGCTCGGAGCCGAGAAGTCGGGTAGTGATTGTGGCCATCGTCACGCAGCCGAACCCGAGAATCAGGGGGATCACCGCCCTGCCGTTGAGACCGAGTCCGCTGAGAGAACGATCGACGAGCGTGGCAAGCCGGGGCAGATAGCCGGAATCCTCCAGAATCGCCAGCGACATATAGAAGCCGATGACCAGAGGAAGAAGCATGAACAGAAGATAGGTGACGGTCATCGTGAAGACGCCGAACTCGCCGAAGAGGACCACCATTACCGGGTTACGGAACTCGTATCCGATAGCGGTCTCTCCCCGTTCCCTGTATGCAAGCATTGCGCTTTCAAGTCCCGGATCTGCGTTGACTCCCTCAGGGAAATCGAAGGTCCGGCTTTCAAGAACCGTCTCCTCTTCACCGAGAAGATCGATGGAGATCGCAACATCACTGAAGGCGGCGATATTGTCTTTGACATAGACCTCGAAGTACTTGTTTCCGAGCGTCCCCTCGGTGAAATCGACGACATCTCCGGCAACGAACGTTCCGATGAAGAGGTAGAGTCCGTAGAGAACAAGAGCCAGAAACGGAATGCCGGTCCACGGATTAAGTGAGACACGTCCGATCACCGTCGAGAGGGATTTCCTCTTCTCTTCGGCCGTCACCACCTTGTCCAGCAGTTTGTTCACCCGGTTGCGCCGCTCCACATAGATCACCTCCCGC